>JALONF010000094.1 GCA_025455085.1 Ignavibacteriaceae bacterium | reverse complement strand
ATTCACAATCTGGAATCTAACTTTGCGAACACTATCTGCAATGGAGTCCAGTATAATTAATGGAACTATGTTGATTCAAATTGCAGTACTTGCGTGGATATTCCTCGGTGAAGCAATTTCTTTGCAGGAGGGATTAGGAATTTTGATTGCTGCCTGTGGTTCATTGTTTGTACAGTTGAGAAAAAATCCTCTGATTATTGAAAAAGTTAGAAAATAAACAACACACTATTAAGAATTTACAGCACAAAGTATAAATTGTTTTTTGATTAAAGGATGAATAGTTTAGCATAGCCCCTGGGTGACTAAGGAGGCGCAATGCGCAAAGGCTATTTTATTGCGGTGATTTCCGCAATATTTTTTCTAGTTTTTTTTGTACAGCTTGGGTGTTCTGAAGAGGGGTCAACTAAACCAAAGACACAGCAGGAGATGATTGCTTTGGGGAAGTATCTCGTTCATACCAGTGCATGTGATGATTGTCATACTCCCAAAATTTTCACGCAAGATGGAAGAATGATGCTTGATACAACGAGAATACTTTCTGGTCATCCTCAAGACCAGGTGGTACCACCTCTTGATAAGTCTGAACTCAGAATGGATTGGATTGCAGGCAATATGGGCTTAACTGCATGGGTTGGTCCATGGGGAGTATCGTACGCAGCAAACTTGACCCCCGATAAAGCAACAGGTATTGGTGCGGTTACGGAAGAAATGTTCATAAAGACCATGAGAGACGGAAAATTGAAAGGAGTTGGTAGAGGACTTCTGCCTCCAATGCCCTGGGAAGTATACAGATTAAAGACTGATGAAGATTTAAAGGCAATGTATGCTTACTTGATGAGCTTAAAGCCAATCAGAAATCAAGTCCCACTCCCAGTGCCGCCAGACAAAGCCGATGCATTTTTAGCAGCGAAATAAATATTAGTGTTCTTTTTACATTAGCACTCATCTTTGGAAAAGAGAAGAGTGCTATTTTTATTTTTAGTTAATTCAGTTTGTGCGATGGGGGGATTAAAGATAATTTCTTAGAGGATAATTATCTTCGTCTGCCAAAGTTCTTACCTCCGCCAGCGCTGTTCCTATCACGCTCAGGTTTTGCTTCATTGACAGACATCTTCTTTCCCTTAAGTTCAAAATCATTTAGAGTTTTTAATGCTTTCTTAGCCTCAACCTTTCGAACCATTTCAACAAATCCAAATCCTCTTGACATTTGATTGGATAAATCACGAACGATTCTAACATTGCTTACACTTCCGTGCTCTGAAAACAGCGCAGTAAGTTCCTGTTCATTTACTTCATGCGATAAATTTCCTACAAATATTTTCATTGGTTTCTCCTAATCATTATTACTCAACTAAAGTATACAAATGGAAATACATCTGGATTAATAAACTTACTTCAGAAGCTATTATACAAATCCAGTATTAATTGATAAAGAACTATAACAGATAAATATATCAAAGTAAAAAAGAAGCTGAACCTGGTTCAGCTTGTTAATAAAAAGCAAAGAATTATCTTCTTCTTCCGCCGCTGCCTCTTTCTTTTTGAGGTCTGGCTTCGTTAACGATTATTTTCTTTCCTTTAAACTCAAATGTGTTAAGTGCAGCTAAAGCCTTCTGTGCTTCAGCTTTTCCGGGCATCTCAACAAATCCGAATCCCTTTGATGTCTGGCTGAACATATCGCGTATGATCTTAACACTTTCTACTCTTCCGTGCTGTGAAAAAAGATCTTTTAATTCTTCATCTTTAACATCGGATGCTAGGTTTCCTACATAGATATTCATTTGATTCTCCTTCTAAATTGAATTTTAATAATTAAATATCCGGCTCAGATAATGAATAAAACCTGTCCGGCAAATATGCCTCTGTAAATAAATTAAGGTTTAAAAGAGGGGAACTGTGAGAAGTATATCTCTTATCTTAAGGTTTATTTCTCAGAACAATTGCAAAATAGGCTTAATATAACTCACTTACAACACTATTTGGTATTTTGACAATCATAAATACCTAATAATCCTTTACTACAATTAATATATGCTAATTTAGACTCTTTATTTCGGTATATTGCGTAGAGAAGAAATTAACAGCGCACTCAGCTTACCGTTGAATATTTCCTCAAGTATCCATTTATAAAATAATTTAGAAAAGAATTTCCAGATTGAAATTAACACGACAATTAACAAACCGCGAGAATAAATCGTTAGACCTCTACTTTCAGGAAATAGGAAAGTATGTTCTTTTAAAGCCGGAAGAAGAAATTGATCTGGCAATAAAGATAAAAAACGGTGATATGGCTGCACAGGATAAATTAGTAAGAGCTAATTTAAGATTTGTGGTTTCAGTTGCGAAGATGTATCAGAACCAGGGACTTTCACTCGGCGATTTAATAAATGAAGGAAACATTGGTTTAGTCAAGGCAGCTCAGCGATTCGACGAAACAAGAGGATTTAAATTTATTTCTTATGCTGTCTGGTGGGTAAGGCAGGGAATAATGTCAGCAATTGCAGATCAGTCAAGAGTAGTTCGTCTCCCGTTAAACCGTGTTGGAAACCTAACGAAGCTTGGCAAAGTTTACAGAGAGTTAGAACAGGAATTTGAACGAAAACCGACCACGGAAGAACTCGCTAAAATCTTAGAAATCAGTTCTGATGAAGTTGCATACATACTTCAGATATCCAGCCGACAGATATCCGTAGACGCACCATTCAGCGATGGCGATGAAAATAAATCCACACTTATGGATGTTCTGCACAATGACGAGCAGCCAATGCCAGATACAGAGTTGATGCACGATTCTCTTAAAAATGAGGTCGCTGATATACTTTCAACTCTTGATGAAAGAGAAGCAGAAGTGATCAGGCTTTCCTTTGGAATTGGAAGTAATCAAAAAGCCACATTAGAAGAGATAGGCGAAAGATTTAATCTTACCAGGGAACGGATCAGACAAATCAAAGAAAATGCTCTTAGAAAGTTACGAAGCTCAAAAAGGAGCAATAAGCTTAAAGATTATTTAGGGCAATAATCACCTTTTTCAAAATCTTTTCTGAAACTTACTTTCCGATATTACTCTCCCAAAGCGTCAATGCATTTGATGGTGTTCATTAATTAGCACTTACATATATTGCACCTGTTAATAAAGGAATTGATAAATCGACAGGTGCATATATGAAAAAGAAAACTTACTCAAAGGAAATATTCATTCCCGAACTAAAAGAATTTGCCGCTGCTTACCCGCAGTTTGCAGGGCTGGCAAACGCTGAAGGAAAGTTTCTTTTTGAAATAGTGATGAAACCCGAAACTTTTATCCAGGCGATGATTTTAACTGAATATGGAATGCCGGCAGTTACCAGCGTAGCTGAACTTTGTTACAACGAAGCGAGGAAGAAAAAGGGATTTCAGTTCACTGGAAGAGTAAAGCAGTTTATAGGGGCGATGATTGCTTCTTTAATGGCAGCTAATGGTTATAGCAAAACCGGAAGAAAGAAATCTATAATTCACCGTGCATATACACGTGGCGAATTTTATGTTAAAAAGTAATACGCTCTGATTTCAAAATGAAAAGTATTCAGCACTTGGAAGGAAAATGGATGAACATACTTTTAGTTTACCCGATGTACCCCGATACTTTTTGGAGCTTTAAACACGCTCTGAAATTTGTATCGAAGAAAGCTAGCTTTCCTCCGTTAGGATTGTTGACTGTTGCTGCAATGCTTCCGGAAGATTGGAATAAAAAATTAATTGATATGAATGCAAACAGTCTGGAAGACAAAGATATACTTTGGGCAGACTATGTTTTTATCAGTGCAATGTCTGTTCAAAGCAAATCTGCTAATGAAGTAATAACTAGATGTAAAAAGCTAAACACGATGATTGTAGCAGGCGGACCTCTGTTCACAAGCAGTTATGAAAATTATGAAGATGTTGATCATCTTGTTCTTAATGAAGCTGAAATTACTTTCCCTCAGTTTTTAAGTGATCTTGAAAAAGGAATTCCAAAACATAAATACACCTCAAATGAGTGGGCTGATATTACAACCACGCCTTTGCCCCGATGGGATATTGTTCCTATAAAAAATTACACATCAATGAATCTTCAATACTCACGGGGTTGTCCTTTTGATTGTGACTTTTGTGATATCACAGTTCTGTACGGAAGAAAGCCGCGCACAAAAACTAAGGAACAGGTAATAGATGAATTAGACACACTTTTCTTTACCGGCTGGCGTGGACCTGTTTTTTTTGTTGATGATAACTTCATCGGAAATAAAGCAAAACTGAAAAGAGAAATCCTTCCGGCAATTACTGAATGGATGGAGAAACGAAAAAATCCTTTCTACTTAAACACTGAAGTATCAATTAATCTCGCCGATGATGAACAACTGATGCAATTAATGGTAAAGGCCGGATTTGAAGCCGTGTTTGTAGGAATCGAAACTCCAAATGATGAGAGCTTAATAGAGTGTAATAAACCTCAAAATAGAAATCGTGACCTGATATCAAGCATTAAAAAAATACAGCATTTCGGTTTGGAAGTTCAGGGAGGATTTATTGTCGGGTTTGATAATGATCCGCCATCAATTTTTGAAAAACTTGCAAACTTTATACAGGAAAGCGGAATTGTAACTGCAATGGTTGGCTTGTTAAATGCACCCAAAGGAACAAAGCTTCAGAAAAGATTGGAAGACGAAGGCCGAATGCTGAAAGATTTTACAGGGAACAACACCGACTTCTCCATTAACTTCATTCCGAAGATGGATTCAAAAGAGCTGCTTGACGGATATCAGAAAATCCTGAATAAAATTTACTCGCCAAAATATTTTTATGAACGTGTGATGAGGTTCATGAAAACCTTTGAACCAAAGAAGAAGAAGGTGTTTCATCTTAATCCCAATTATATTCTTGCACTATTCAGATCCATATTCAAACTAGGAGTTATCGGCGAGGAAAGAATTTACTACTGGAAATTATTTTTCTGGTCTCTATTCAGGAAGCCCCAACTTTTTTCTTTAGCAATCCTGTTTACGATTTATGGTTTTCACTTTAAAAAAATATCGGGCGGCCTAAATTGAATTCTAATGTCTCACTCAACACAAATTTTCTTTGCCATGATTTTCCCCCTAAAAGTAAATTATAAAAATATTAAGTAGTTTTAAATCGGTAAATAAAAAAACTTATTAACAGGAGTATTCAGATGAGTAAAGAACTAATCCAGAAAAAAGATACAAAGAAAAAACCGCAGAAGACTAAAGCGGAAAAGAGAGCAGCCAAGCGGGCTAAAGAACAAGAAAAAAATATGCAGGGACTTCCTAAATAAAAATTAAATTAGTTGGTTCGAAACTTTATTAGAGGCCACCTCAAAATATTACTTTTGAGACGGCCTCTTTGCTACAATTAATTTTTACTTCATTTAATCGCTAACATTACTTGCAGGTTTTTTTCTTTTAATAAAAAATAATGCTGCACCGGCAATCACAACAACAGCAAGAATTAAATAAATCCACCAGTTGGAAGGATAGAGCGCATTCTTCCACTCTGCAATTTTACTTTCCATCTTGTTTTTGTTTTCATCAGTGAGCATTTTGTTTTCAATTAAATAATTCATCCAAACGGGTTGAATTGTTGCAAACCAGGTGCTGTCTGCAAATTGAGCATAAATTCTTTTGGATTCTTCGTCGCTCTTCACTCCAAGATTTTTAAGCTCATCATCAACAAAAAGCAGGACGGAATTTGTAAACTCCTCGCCATTTTTAAAGCTCATCAGTTCAATTCCATTCAAAGAAAATTCATCACTGATTGACACCCAGGCCTCCTGTTTAACAACTGCTGCCCATTCGCTGAATAACCCATCAATCTGTTTAAGCTCTTCTGATTTATTTCCATCCTCCGCATAAACTTCCACCAGCTTAATTCCAACTTTTTGCCACTTATTTACAAAATCTTTCTGCTGCTCACGGATCGATTCAAGATCATCCGGCTTCAGCGAGGTCGCTTTTACAAATCTTATATTATCTCTGATTGTTGTTTTAACGTTATTAAGAACATTATCCTTTTGTTCCTCTGTTGCGACCATATTTTTGTCTTCTATTGTCAGGCCCTCCTTATCTCTCATCGTCGGAGGCATCAGACTGTCAATCATACTAAGTACAAGTTCGTCTCTTTCCCTGATTGATGAGCGAAGTTCAACAACTAAATTTTCAAGTTTTTTAATTGTCTTTGCGTCCTTTTCACGTTGAGCTTCAAGCTTCTGAACTTGCACCAGCAGCTCATTGTTCCTTCTGTTAAGAAACTCAACCTGCTGCTTCAGCTCACCTACTTCTGTTTGAAGAACATCAATTGTGGAAAAATCTCCCTGCCTCAAGAGATATGCTTTGTTCAACTTTTCTATTGATTCATCATACTTATCAGGATATAGACTTTTATCGAGAAGCTCTTTATGCTGTACGTAGTCTTGCTTCAGGATTGTTATCTTATCAAGGACTAAAGTAAGCTCTTGAGAAGTGGTTGCATCCTTTATACTCTTTTCAATTGCAGCATATTCTGCTTTAAACTTATCAACAATTTCCTTATCGGATTGAGCAAGTGCTGAATTGATAAACCCGAAGACAATTATTAATAATATGAAGTTGATAAAATAATTGCTTTTCATTTTGAGCCTCCCTCGATCCCTTTGTGTGTTAGATTCATTTTATTTGTGCCGTCAACCAACTCGATGTAAGGATCCCTCTGATTAAAAGCCGGAGCTTGAAGACCGAACTCAGAAATAAAAATTTTATTTTCCTGAACCAGCTTCCCTTCATCCGCTTTAAACACATAAACATTTTTAAAGTTTAATCCGGTAATAAAGTAAAATCCCTGGTTGTCCCTTATCATTCTTACTTCTTTATCTCTATAAGAAAGCGAGTCCTGGAACTCCTCAAAAAATAATCCGACAGTGTTAACTTCAATTGAATACCTGTCTTCAGTTACTTTCCCATTATCATTAACCGGCAGCACAGATTCAATTGGCCAGGAAAAGTTCGCAGGCTGCAGTGTTAACACCGAACAAGCTGCAGTAATTAAAATCAGAAATAGGAATAGAATTAATAATCGCTTCATATTTTCTCCCAAAAAAATTAATTGAGTAAGTTTAAATAACTTTTTTAATTATCTATGAAAAAATAAGAAGAATTGTGTTTCAATTAACAACCAGAGGAAATGCCTAAATTCTTGAAAAAAAAAGCCGCAACAATGTGCGGCTAAATAAAAAAAATAAATCTCAAGTATTATTATCTTCTTCCGCCGCCGCCGCCTCTACCACTGCCGCCACGAGCGCCGCCGGCTCCTCTTCCACCGCCACCGCCTTTTCTATCACGTGGAGGACGTGCTTCATTAACTACAAGCTTTTTACCTTTTAACTCAAAAGTATTGAGAGTTTCGATAGCTTTCATAGCCTCTGCCTGTCCAGGCATTTCAACAAAGCCAAAACCTCTTGGTTCCTGGGTAAACATATCGCGTATTACCTTCACGCTGCTTACCTTCCCGTGCTGGGAGAAAAGTTCATTAAGATCTTCTTCTTTTACTTCGGGGGACAGATTGCCGACGTAAATGTTCATTTTAAACTCCTTAAAAAAATAAAAAAATCAGGCTATTATTACTTAGCAGTGTAAAAAGCAGATAGAGCGGGAATCAATGAAGTGCTTTATCTTTCTTTTATGCGGACGCTCAAAATTAGAATAAATAAAGGGTTTTTACAAATCCCATGATTATCAATTAAAAAATGATTTGTTAAATCAGGATTTTATCAGCGGGTCTTCAGTATATTTTACAATTAGTCTGATTCCGGGACGATTTGTTATATAGTGCCAGATCCACTCGGACATTACACGGAGCTTGTTTCTGAAACTGATGAGAAATAGAACGTGAACCAAGGACCAGGCTAACCAGGCGACCAGTCCGCTTAGCTTGAAACCTTTGATAACAGCAACAGCTTTTGCCTTGCCAATTGTG
>JALONF010000093.1 GCA_025455085.1 Ignavibacteriaceae bacterium | reverse complement strand
ATTAGTCACTTCAGCACTGCCTTATGCGAATGGCCCGATCCATCTCGGACACTTAAGCGGGGCTTATCTGCCTGCAGATATATATGTCCGATATAAAAGATTAAACGGAGACGACGTTCTTTACATCTGCGGTTCCGATGAACATGGAGTGCCGATTACCATAAGCGCTGATAAAGAAAAAGTTTCCCCACAGGTTATTATCGATCGATTTCATGAAGCAAACAAAAAGGCATTCGAAAAATTTGGGATGAGCTTTGATAATTATTCAAGAACTAGTCTTCCCATCCACCACGAAACAGCGAAAGAATTTTTTCTTGAGTTTTTTAACCGGGGACTTTTCATAGAAAAGAAGTCAAATCAGTTTTATGACGAAAAAGCAAAAATGTTTTTACCTGATAGGTATGTGGAAGGAACCTGTCCAAGATGCGGAAATGAACAAGCAAGAAGCGATGAATGTGAAAACTGTGGTTCTTTATATGATCCTTCCGAATTAAAAAATCCTAAAAGCAAAGTCAGCGGAGAAACTCCAGTACTTAAAGAAACAACTCACTACTTTTTCCCTCTTGGTAAATACCAGCCGGCATTAGAGAAATATGTTGATGAAATGAATACAAAGTATGTTTGGAAGGATAATGTCCTTCAATATTGCCGTGGTTGGTTCAAGGATGGTTTAAAGGAACGAGCAATAACACGTGATCTGGATTGGGGAATTAAGGTACCTGTCGACGGTGCAGCTGGAAAAGTAATTTATGTTTGGTTCGAAGCGGTACTTGGTTACATCTCATCGACAAAAGAATATTCTCAATTAAAAAATCAACCGGAACTCTGGAAAAAATATTGGCAGGATGTAAACACAAAATACATTGCTTTCATCGGTAAAGATAATGTTGTCTTTCATACCATTATTTTCCCGGCAATCCTGATGGCATGGAATGAAGGGGACAGAGAAAAATATTGTCTGCCACAAAATGTACCTGCAAACGAGTTCCTGAATTTTGAAGGTAAGAAATTTTCAAAGAGTCGCGGATGGGGCATTGATGTTGATGAATTTCTGAATCTTTTCCCTGCAGATCTTTTACGATATACACTCGCTGCAAACCTTCCTGAAACCCGCGACACAGATTTTTACTGGAAAGAATTTCAGCTCAGAAACAACAGCGAGCTTGCCGATATTCTCGGTAATTTTATTAACCGAACTTTCACCTTCGTGCATAAACATTTTGATAGTAAAGTCCCTGCGCTCGGTAAACTTGAAAAAATTGATGAAGATATGGTGAAAGAGATTGGCGGATATCCCCAAAGAGTTGCAGAGCTTTTTGAAAAATTCAAAATCCGGGATGGTGTTAACGAAATTATGAATCTTGCCCGTGACGGCAACAAATATTTTAATGATTCGGAACCGTGGGTAACTGTCAAATCGAACAGAGAAAAATGCGGAACAACTTTAAACATTTGCTTGCAGGCTATTTATACTCTTGCAGAACTTTTTTATCCTGTCTTGCCATTTTCTTCCCAAAAGCTGTTTAAAATGCTGAATTCTCAACCTGTGAAGTGGAAAGAAAGCGGTAAATCCTTTTTGAAAGAAGGACATCAAATTAACAGCGCAGAAATATTATTTCCTAAAATTGAGGATGAAGTGATAGAAGAACAAATCTCAAAACTTGGCTCAACTGAAACAGCAGTTGAAAAAAAAGCAGAAGAATTAATTTCGTATGATGATTTTATGAAAACAAAGCTGAAGGTCGCTGAGATTTTAAGTGCAGAAAAAATTGAAAAGAGTAAAAAGCTGATGAAGCTTAGAGTAATGCTTGATGATGGTGAAAGGCAGCTGATTGCAGGTATTGCTGAACATTATAACCCGGAAGATTTGGTAGGTAAAAAAGTAGTTGTAGTGGCAAATCTTCAGCCAGCAAAGCTGATGGGTGAAGAATCCCGTGGTATGATTTTAGCCGTTGAAAAAGAGCCCGGAGGTTTGCAAGTTTTAGTAGTAGATGATTCTGTTAAAAACGGAACCCGCGTTAAATAAAGATAATTTTATTCAAAAAATAGAGGATCAAAAATGCGTCTATTAATTATGACTATTATTCTTTTTGCAGGAATGATATTCGCCCAGTCATCGGTTGAGAAATTTACTCCTCAACTGAATGCAGTTATCGATAATTCAAATCCATCTGAAGAATTAATGGTTTGGGTTTTCTTCATAGATAAAGGAAATGAAATTCAAAACTATTTTCAAAAGCCATCTACAGTTGTAAGTGAGAAATCACTTAAGAGACGGGCCAAAGTTCTGAGTGAAGATAAACTTATATCCACAGCTGATTTACCAGTTTATCAAAATTATATTGATCAAATTCAATCTCTTGGTTTTCAAACTAAACAGAAGACAAAATGGTTTAATGGGGTGAGCGGATGGGCAACGAAATCTGAGCTAGCTCAATTCGCTAGCTTGCCATTCGTAAAGCAGCTCGACATAGTTTATAGATTTAAGAAAGATAATTTTGATGAAGAATCTCAGAACGATATTCCAGAAGAACCAAATCAAAATCTCTCAAAACCTGAAGGAACAAATAGTCTCAATTACGGTCAGTCTTTTACTCAATTAAATCAGATTACAGTTCCGCAGGTTCACGATCTCGGTTATACTGGTACAGGAGTAACAATCTGTATGATGGATGCGGGTTTTGATCGCTGGACTACTCATCAGGTTTTTAATACAATGAATGTTATAGCAACCTGGGATTTTGTAAATGGTGATCCTGATGTGGAAGATGGTGCTGATATGGGTGAAGGATCCCACGGTTGTGCAACCTTATCGTTGATCGGTGGTTTTTTTGAAGGCCAGCTTATTGGACCAGCATTCGGAGCTGATTTTATTCTTGCAAAGACAGAGAATACAGATAGTGAAACACCAGTTGAAGAAGATAATTGGCTTGCGGCAATGGAATGGGCTGATAGTATTGGCGTAGATGTTACATCCACATCACTTGGTTACATAGATTTTGATCCTCCATATCAGAGCTATACCTGGATGGATATGGACGGAAATACTTGCAGAATTACTAATAGTGCAGATTACGCTGTAAGTTTGGGAATTTTTGTTGTTAACTCTGCCGGTAATGAAGGATACAATGCAAGTCATAATACGTTAGGTGCACCGGCTGATGGTGATAGTGTTATTGCAGCAGGCGCAGTTACCAGTAGTGGTAATAGATCAAGCTTTAGCAGTGTAGGACCCACAGTTGATGGAAGAATTAAACCAGACTTGATGGCAATGGGCTCAAATAATTATCATGCATGTAACTGGAATAATACTTGTTACGGTAACGGTGGCGGAACATCTTATAGCTGTCCATTAATTGCAGGAGCTGCTGCTCTATTACTTCAAGCAGATCCAAATTTAACACCAATGCAATTGGCTGCAATTATGAAAAACACTGCTTCATTAAGCACCAATCCAAACAATTTAATGGGATGGGGAATTATCAATACTTATGCTGCTCTGCAGCAAATTATTACTACCGAGGGTGAAACTGTTCATTCACCTCAGGAGTATTATTTGCTTCAAAATTATCCAAATCCGTTTAATCCATCTACAAAAATCCGATTTGCTGTCCCTGAAAAATCCGATGTAAAGATCTATCTACACGATATTCTTGGAAGCGAAATTGCAGTTATTCTGGATGAAGAAGTTAGTCCTGGGGTAAAAGAGGTTGAATTGAATGGCAATAATCTGGCAAGCGGAGTTTACCTGGTTAGAATGGTAGCAAACAATTATCAGCAAACAATCAAAATATCACTTCTAAAATAAATTTTTATGCCTGATCCGGTGATTAATCTCGCCGGGTCAGGCTTAATTTCCCTTGATTTTCAGATGTGCTATAGCTAAAATTCCCCTCTCATTTTTTAGAAATTTTCAGGAGAATAGGTACTATGCGTTTAAATCGTTTTATACAAGTATTTCTTCCAATTCTTTTTATCCAGATAGTTGCATTCACTAACATCTCTGCCCAGGTAGTAGCTGAGTTTGGCAGTTATGAAATAAGCCTTGATGAGTATGAACATGCTTATGCCAAGAATGTTGGTGGTTGGGAAAATGCAATGAAACAGGATATGAATGACTACAAAAACTTTCTTGACCTATATGTCAAATTTAGAATGAAATTGCGTGATGCTCAGGTTAGAGCTTATGATCAGGATACTGATCTGATGAACGAGCTAAAAGATTACCAGCGTCAGGTTGGTGTTTCTTACCTTATTGAAAAGAAAATAAACGAACCAGGTATAAGACAGCTTTATGATAGAAGAAAAGAAGAGTTTAGAGTAAGTCATATAATGATAAGACCAGACTCCCTTGGCGATGAAGCAGCAAGAAAGAAGGCTCAAGGAATATTAGACAGCATTAAGAATGGTCATGTATTTGAAAATATGGCAATCATACATTCTGATGATAAATTTTCCGGTATTAATGGTGGTGACATCTATTACATTACCGCCGGATTACTTCCTTACGAGTTCGAAGATCCAATGTATACTCTTAAAGCAGGAGAAATTTATCCAGAGGTTGTTAAAACAAGATTTGGTTCCCATCTAATTAAAGTAACAGAAAGACAGCATCGCTTTCCAAAGATAAAAGCAAGCCACATTCTAATTGGATATCATAATGCGGAAGGTAATATTGATTCTGCAGCCGCAAAATTAAGAGCTGACTCGGTTCTTGCTGCACTCAATGCAGGTGCTTCCTTTGAAGAGCTCGTCGTAAAATACAGTAATGACCCGGGTTCAAAAGAAAAAGGCGGAGACCTTGGATACTTCGAGCGAAGAATGATGGTTAAAGAATTTGATGAGGCTGCATTTAAATTGGAAGTTGGACAAATATCCGGACTGGTTCAAACTAATTTTGGTTACCACATAATTAAGCTTACCGATAAGATGGATACGCAGCCTTTTTCGGAAGAGTATGAAAATTTGAAAAATATGTTTAATAAGCAGAGGTTCCCGCACGAGAGGGAAGTTTTAATTGAATCTTTGAAAAAGAAATATGATTTTAAGATTGATGAAGTCGTTTTAAATCAGTTCGTTGAAAATAGTGATTCATTGAGGTTTGGAATGGTTCACCCGAAATTTGATGAGCTATCAGGAAGCGTTTTATTTTCATACGCAAAAAAACCAGTAACTATCGGATCGTTCCTTGAATCAGCTAACCGCAATACGAAAATTACTGCAAAGCCGATGGATGATGCTGTTGAAGTTACAAATGCAATTAACATACTTGCTGAAGATATGCTGCTTGAAGAGGAGGCAATGAATCTTGATAAAACTGATCCTGAGTTTGCACAGCTGATGCAGGATTACAGAGACGGTATTTTCATTTTTAAGATTCAGGAAGAAGAAGTTTGGAATAAAGTTAAAATTGACAGTGCCGAAGTTTATAATTACTGGAATTCAAACAAGGAAAAATATTCCTGGCCTGATAGAATTAGCTTCAGCGAGATTTACTCTACTAAAGATTCTCTTATACAGAAATATTATGGTATGCTAAAAGACGGTGCATCATTTGATTCACTTGCTGCACTTTATACTGAAAGAACAGCAAAGAGAAAAGATAATGGGCGCTATGATTTGCAGGCTGTTGACTTTTCTGACTTTTATAAAGAAGCAAATAAAATTAACAATGTTGGTGCATATACAGAGCCGGTAGTATTTGCAGGTGGATATTCAATATTTAAACTCAATGAGCGACAAGCAGCAAGGATAAAGACCTTTGAAGAAGCTAAGGCTGAAGTGTCAGGTGAGTACCAGGAAATGGTCAGCAAAAACCTTGAGAATGATTACCTGACGAGTCTTGAAAAGAGATACAAGCCGAAAATTTATTATGATAAACTTGAAGATGCATTTAAGCAGGATTAGTATAATTGAGGGAATAATATTCCCTCTCTTTATTTTTAGCGCTTGCAGTCAGCCAGAGAAACCGGATTCTTATATTGCCAGGGTTAACAACTCTTACCTTACCGAAGCTGAGTTTATTGAATTGGTTGATTCTCAATCTGTTTCTGAGAAAAGCAGAGCTTTAGTAATTAAAAACTGGATAAGACAAGAAGTACTTCTCCAGGAAGCTGTAAAGAAGGGTATAACTGAGACGAAAGAATTCAATAAGACACTTGAAGACTCCAAACGACAGCTGGCCGCATCACTTGTTCTTCAGGATGTTGCTGCGTCTTCTCAACCAGTTGTAACAACTGAAGAAATGAAAAATTATTACAAGGAAAATCAAACAAGTTTCCGAATTCCGTTTAACGCTTATTATTTCAATCGAATAAATTTTTCTAACCGGGAAACAGCAGTGATGTTCAGGACCGAGCTAATGAAAGTTGGATGGACTGAAGCATTAAACAAATTCTCTGGAGAACCAGCTCTTGTTAATTTCGAAAATGAAGTTCTCGTCTCTGAACAAGATATTTATCCTGTTAAATTATTACGTCTGCTCGAAGGACTTTACCCACTGGAAATTAGCATTGTCATTCCCGATGACAGGGGTTATTATACGGTTGCACAACTTCTTGATAAATATCCGGCTCAAGCAATTCCACCATTTGAGGCGGTAAAAAGTGAAGTTGAAAGAAGATATAAGGCTGCTTTAACAGAGCTAGCTCTTGAAAACTACATTAATGAATTGTATTCTTTAAGTGAAATAGAAATAATTAAGTGATATAAAATGTCTCTGAAAATATTTTGTGTATTAATTTTAATTGCTGGATCAATTGCTGCACAAACAACCGTAATTGATAAGGTTGTTGCTGTTATTGATAATGAAATCATCTTACAAAGTGAGCTCGATTTTCAGGCAGCAGTTTACGCCTCGCAGCGTGGAATGGATCCTAAATCTCCTGAACTGAGGAATCAAATTCTAAATGCTATGATAGATGAAAAGCTTGTTTATGCTCAAGCTGAACTTGATTCTATCATTGTCACGGATGCAGAAGTAGCACAAAGAATTGAATACCAGATTTCTGTTTTAAAGCAGCAGTATGGTTCAGAAGCAAGTATTGAGCAGATGTATGGAATGAGTCTCGAAAAAATTAAAAGAGAATTGCGCGATGATGTGAGAAAAAATCTGATGGTTCAGAGATTACGTGAGAAAAATTTTGCACCTGTTGAAGCATCACGGCGTGAAGTTGAGGAATTTTATCAGACTTACAAAGACAGTCTTGGTATGATTCCCGAGAAGCTGAGGATCTATCATATCTTTAAAAATCCGAAAACGACTGACAAAGTCAAGAATCAATATAGAGATTTCGCCAAAGCAGTGCTTGATTCTATAAAGCAGGGTGCAAGTTTCGAGGAGATGGCTAAAAAATATTCCGAAGATCCCGGAAGCAAAGCTTACGGCGGCGATCTCGGCTTTGTAAAAAA
>JALONF010000092.1 GCA_025455085.1 Ignavibacteriaceae bacterium | reverse complement strand
CCTGGAACATCATATGTTCAAAGAGATGTGCAAGACCTGTTTTCCCCTTCACTTCGTTTGCTGACCCCGCTTTATACCAGATGTTAATTGCTGTGAATGGAAGAGTATTATTTTGGAAAAGAATAACCTCAAGTCCATTATGCAGCTTATATTTTTCGTAAGGAATATTTAATAGATTCATGATTCTTTTGTAATTGACTTTACTCAAATAAACAATAAAATATTGCCGTTCAGTTCAAAAATGAATGAATTGAAAATGCTCAATAAATCAACAAAAAAAACAATAATTGTGGCTGAGTGAAAAATAAATATTAAATAAATATTAATTTTTAATAAAAAACTTGAATTCGTCCTGAATATACCAAATATTTGGTTTGGTAAATTAAAACTTTTTCATCCGGGGTGGGAAGAATCAGTTGAGGGCGATTTGATTTTTCTTTTTCATTTCTTAAATAACCATAATTCATATTCACAAATAAATATAGGAGAAGATTTATGAGTAAAATCTATACCTTCGTTATATCCATTTTTCTCCTTCTCTCATCTTTAGCTTTTTCACAGACCTATACGATCAGTGGTAAGGTTACAGATGGTATGAACGGAGAAGCACTGATTGGTGCTAATATCTTTTTACAGGGAACGTCCTGGGGAGCTGCGTCCGATGCTAATGGAAATTATTCCATTGTAGCCCGACCTGGTAAATACACAATTAACTGCAGCTATATCGGCTACGACAAGGTTGAGCAGGAGATTAACCTTATGGGCGATATGACAATGAACTTCAGTCTCAAGGAATATCAATTTACGCTAAGCGTGACTGTTATTTCTGACAGAGCTAAAGACAGAGAAACACCAGTTGCTTTTACAGATATTGACAAGAAGCAAATTCAATTCAACCTCGGCTCCCGCGATATTCCCCTAGTTTGGAATAGTACTCCATCTGTTTTTGCCACAAACAATGGTGGTGGTGCGGGAGATGCAAGAGTGAACGTGCGTGGATTTACTCAGAGAAACGTTGCAATAATGATCAATGGTATTCCAATAAACGATATGGAAAACGGCTGGGTCTATTGGTCTAACTGGGACGGGTTAGGTGATGTTACATCTTCAATCCAGATACAGAGAGGCTTAAGTGCAACAAATCTTGCTACCCCATCAATTGGTGGTACGGTAAATATCATTACAGACCCAACTCAACAAAAAGCTGGTGTCATCTATCAAAATGAAATTGGAACTGCTGGTTTAAGTAAAAATACTTTATATGCAAATACCGGGTTAATTGATGATAAGTTTGCTTTAAGTATTGGTGGTGTGCGTAAAGTTGGTGATGGTTATGCTGATAAAACCTGGACAGATGCCTGGGCATATTATATGGGCGCAGCTTATCAGATCAACAACAATAACAGATTAGAACTTTATGCAATGGGTGCACCTCAGCAGCATGGTCAGAGAAGATGGAGATTGAATGTTGCCACTTTTAGCCACGAACTCGCAAGAGATTTAGGTTATCCTGAATCTGCATTCAATGATAAAAAATTAAGAGAACAAGGTTTGCTTTATAATTCAAACTGGGCAGGCGTAAATTCATCATACGATGGTTTGCAGTGGCAAAGATCTTACTGGAACAATGATGTTAATCAGAGATACGATGCAAGTACGATAAATGAAAGTGTTAACTACTATCATAAGCCTTTAGTTAATTTGAACTGGTACTCTCAATTAGCTGAAGATTGGAGTCTGTATACTACCCTTTACTACTCGGGTGGCTTAGGCGGTGGAAGCGGTACATTTGGAAGCATGGTTTACAATAGAGATTTGTTGCAGCAAGTTGTAGACTGGGATGCTACGATTGCCAGAAATTTAACCCATATAGATACAGTCGATTTTGGCAATGGTCCTACGCAATATATAGTTTCAAATAATATTAGTGGAAATCCTAATCGCGGCGGTATTCTAAGAAATAGTGTGAACGATCAATGGACTTTTGGTGGGATTGCAAAAGCTTTTTGGAAAGCTACAGAAAATCTAACTACCTCATTCGGTATAGATGCAAGAATGGCAGAGATTGAACATTTTCGTGAAGTGCGTGATCTTCTGGGAAATGATTACTACTATTGGACCGGAAACGTATTTGAAAGTGGAACTGATTACTATAAAAATTTAGGAGACAGGATAGATTATAACAACACAAATAAAGTAACCTGGTTTGGCGGATATGTTCAAGCAGAATACACCCAGCCAAAATATACACTCTACGGAACTGCTGGTTACTCTGTGATCAATTATGATTACACGGATCATTTTAAATCGCAAATTGAAGGTGACCCAAGTTCTGGCGAGTTGCAGCTTGAAACCGACTGGATTGGTGGATATCAGTTTAAAGGTGGCGCAAGCTACAGAGCAACTGACGAATGGAGTGTTTTTGCTAACGCAGGTTATGTATCCAAAGTGCCAATTTTCGATCAGGTGATAAATGATGTTAATGGAACCAAAGTAGAAGATCCTAAGAATGAAAAATTTGTTTCTTTTGAAGCTGGTGTGAATTCAGTACTGCTTCAAAATCAACTGACTATTAAATTAAATGGTTATTACACTCTATGGTCTGATCGTGCACAAAGCATCAACGTTCTTAATGCTGATGGAACAGATGGATTGGTAAGGTTAGATGGAATCAATTCAACATATGCCGGAGTTGAAATTGAAGCTGCATATCAACCGGTAAAATATATCAGATTCGACGCTGCATTTAGCCAGGGATTCTGGAGTTATACTGATGACGTAAACGGATCTTATATCCCAGATTTTTCGAATCCTGATTCAACTAAAATATATAATTACTTCATTAAAGACTTAAAAGTTGGTGATGCACCACAGACACAACTGGCTTTCAGTTTTACTCTTTTCTTCCCTGAAGGACTACAAACACAGTTAGTATGGAGATATTATGATAATTACTATGCTGACTTTGATCCATTTTCAAGAACGAATGAACAGGAAGTAATTGATAATGGTGGAGAAGCTCCGCAAGTATGGAAAGTTCCTTCATATAATATTTTTGATTTGCATCTTCTATACAGAATACCAGGGCAAGTTGCTGGTTTAGATGTCAGCGTATTTGGACATGTATTCAACCTCTTCAACGAATTATATGTTGAAGATGCAACTGACAATAGTCAATTTAATGGATATAAAGTTGGTGGCCAGTATTATGAACCTCACTCTGCAAGCTCAGCAGAAGTGTATCTTGGATTACCAACTGCATTCAATGCAGGTTTCAGAATTGGTTTGTAAGAGAAGATTGATGTTATTCAGTTCGAATTGAACCAAGAAGTTTAAACAACTGTGAGAATGGAATATCTCTATCCCACGAAAACAAAATAATAAATGCCTCGCCGACAACCATATCTCGAGAGACGAGCCCCCAGAACCGGCTATCCAAACTATCGTCTCTGTTATCACCCATCATAAAGTAGTAATCTTTCTTAAAAGTGTACGATGAGACAGGGCTGCCTTCAATTGTAACTGCACCGTCTTTCATATCAACAACACGCTTACCATATTCACGATCTATGATCGTTCTCCACTGCTCAACATTATATTTGTTCAAAGGGATTGTTGAACCCTTTCTTGGTATTACCAGCGGACCATAATTATCTTCATTCCAGTCCATTCCTTTTGGAAAAATTCTTGGTTCAGCAACACCTCTTGGTACCGGCTTTAAAAAGTTGCCATATCTTCCCTTATAATACTTAACGAAAGTTGGTCTCCAGAATTCTTTACCATTTACAAATACGACTTTGTCTCTTATTTCAAGAGTATCTCCCGGAACACCGATACATCTTTTAACATAATTAACACCGCGTTCTGTGGCAAAAAGCTGATCACGATCGCCGGGATATTCGAATACAACTATATCTTTTGCCTTTGGCTCTTTAAATGCAGGAAGCCGGAAAAATGGAATTTCAATTTCTGTAAAGGGTATGTACTTTGGAGATGATGAACCATAGATGAACTTATTTACAAGCACGAAATCACCAACAAGAATCGTATCCTCCATTGACCCGGTAGGAATGCGGGTGTTCTGAATTATAAAAGTGATGATGAAAAATGCGGCAATTGCTGCCCAGAAAAGTTGTCGGAAAAATTCTACTACCTTTTCCACAAAGGTTTCGGGTTTCTTTCTTTCCTTCTTCTTCCAGAATAAAAATTTTTTTGATTTTGCAATGGGATCTTTTTTTTCGGTTTTGTCATTCATAAGTGAGCCAGGAAAAACTTATTAATTTTATTGATATGTCTGAAAATTATGGTTAAAAGAAATTATATATAAAAACTGTTGAAATATACTCTCTTTGCTGAAAAAATGAAGCGTAATTCTTTTTAATGGTGAAAGTAATTGATGGAGGGGCTGATTTTTGTTAATAAGTTATACGGGATTTTCAGAGAGTGTGATTTCAACCTTATCCAGCAATTTCAATACGATTTCTCTCTGAACTTCGTATTCGGCTCTTAGCTCTTGTTTGACAGGATGGGAGGGAGGCACTTCAACCTTTAAAGGATCAACTGGGCTTCCATTAACAAAAAATCTGTAATCGAGGTGTGGACCGGTTGAAAGTCCCGAGCTTCCAACATATCCAATAACTTGTCCCTGATGTACACTTGTTCCCTTTTTAATCCCTTTTGCATAACGTGAAAGATGCAAATACATTGTTGTGTAAACTGAATTATGTCTAATTTTTATAAACCTGCCACTACCTCCGTTGTATCCGGCTTCAACCACAACACCATCGCCTGTAGTTCTAACAGGAGTTCCGATGGGAGCCGCATAATCAACGCCGTGATGTGGTCTGCGGGTTTTCAGTACCGGATGAAGTCTGCTGTTGCTGTATCTGGAACTTATCCTGCCGAACTCAAGCGGAGCTTTAAGAAATGCTTTTCGAAGGCTGTTACCGTTTTCATCAAAATACTGGAATACACTATCCTGAGTAAAAGGGATTGCATAAAAATCTTTTCCGCGATGGTTGAAATAGGCGGCTTTAATTTTTCCGATTGCAAAAAAATTATTATCAACGAACAGCTCTTCATAAATTACTTTAAAGTTATCTCCCTTTTGCAAGTGGTAAAAATCAATTTGCCAGGCAAATATTTCCGAAAGTTTAATTGCGAGTTCCGGAGTAGCATCAGTATTTAAAAGAGATACATATAGAGACTGATCGATAACAGCAGATTTTTGATTTTCTCTTACAACAACTTCCTTTTCACTTTCATATACATTTATCGAATCTCTTAAATCAAAAACAACAAAGTGCCTTGGACTTTTCTCATAAACAAAATAGACCAAAGTATTCAACGAATCATTGTTTGTAAACGCGTGATATAAATTGCCCGTAACAATTTTTCTAACATCTATAACTCGCTTTGCATTATCTACAATCTGCATTATATCTCCGGCTGGTACACCAAGCTTCAAAAGAATATCGGAAAGAGTTTCATTCTTTGATACAGAATGTATTTTATGTTCTAGCGAATCAGAATAAAATCCAAAACTGTTAAGTTGTGGTTCTTGTGCTAATGCTTCGGGTATTTCGGATGAGTCGGAACATTTAATCCAACCCCAGATAAGAATGGAAAGAAATGTAATGCCTATAAGTAAATAAGATAATCGTAAAAATATCGTTGTATTTTTTTCTGTCTTCACTAAGCAGCAATAATTGATAAAATTTCGCACAAACTTAGTCTTAATTCTAAATTAATGCAACGTAAATCATCCAGAAGTTCAATTCTTTTTGATCAGAGAAATTCCATCTGTTCATTTTAATATTTATTTTGATGTGAATTCATTTAGCTTTTATGCAAACAAATAAGAAGTTCGGATTTGCACTTGGAGTGATTGCATTTATCATTCTGCTATTGATAGGTGACTTGGACCCAGCAAGGCCGCAGGTAAATACAATGGCTGCAATTGCTGTTTTGATGGCAATATTATGGATTACTGAAGCACTTCCTTTAGCTGCTACCTCTCTGATTCCTCTAATATTTTTTCCAATAACGGGAATAATATCAACTGAAGAAATAGCATCATCGTATATTAATTCGATCATCTTTTTATTTCTCGGCGGATTTCTGATTGCAATTGCCATGGAAGAATGGGCTTTACACAAAAGAATAGCCTTGAAGATTATAACAATATTTGGTGGAAGTCCTACGTCCATAATACTTGGATTTATGGCGTCAGGAGCTTTTTTATCTATGTGGATTTCCAATACAGCAACTGCATTAATGCTACTGCCGATTGGCATGGCTGTAATTCAAAAACTTGAAAATGAATTCGGGCAGGAAAAAACTCACAACTTCACAGTTACAATTCTTTTATCGATTGCTTATTCCAGTTCGCTGGGAGGTGTTGCTACTCTAATTGGAACTCCGCCTAATTTAGTAATGGTTAAAATGCTCGAAGTACTTTTTCCAAATGCACCCGCAATTTCATTTAGCAACTGGATGATATTGGCTTTACCAATTTCGATAATAATGCTTGTCTTCGTTGCAATTCTTCTCACAAAAATCTTATTTAAAGTTGATAAAGATGTTAAGCTGGATAAAGAATTTATTGAAGTTGAATATAAACAGCTTGGCAAATTTTCTTCTGAAGAAAAAGCCATCAGTATTGTTTTTCTGACAACGGCTTTACTTTGGATTTTCCGGAGTGATATTTTACTTGGATTTATTACAATTCCCGGTTGGTCAAATCTTTTACCAACTGCCGGGTTTATTAATGATGGGACTGTTGCGATTACAATGGCATTTGTTCTTTTTTTAATTCCTTCTAAATCAGGAAAAAGAGCTTTGCTCGATCAAACTGCATTTAGTAAAATTCCCTGGGGAATTATTCTTTTATTCGGTGGTGGTTTTGCTCTTGCTAAAGGTTTTTCATCTACTGGTCTTTCTGATTTTCTTGGCGATCAACTTTCAGGACTCTCATCTGTTTCACCCATCCTGGTAATAATTATTACAGCTACGTTGGTAACATTCTTAACAGAACTTACTTCCAATACAGCCTTAACACAAACAATTCTACCGATTGTTGCTTCCGTGTCTGTTGCTATCGGATTGAATCCTTTGCTTCTTATGTTAACTGCTACAATATCTGCCTCGATGGCATTTATGCTTCCAGTTGCTACACCTCCCAACACAATAATCTTTGCAGGCGGAAGGATTAAAATTTTAGAAATGGCAAAAACCGGCTTTGCTCTTAACATCATGGGAGCAATAGTGATTAGTCTTTCGGTATATTATTTAGGAAACTTAATCTTCGGCCTGGATACTTTTCCTGTTTGGGCTAAGCCATAAAAATTCGTTAACGGTTTGCATAAATGATAATTTACAGTGTGACAGTTATAATAAAAAAGGATGTAGAAGATCTCTGGTTGAAATGGATGAAAGAAATTCATATTCCCGATGTTATGAAGACAGGTTACTTTTTAGATTGGAAATTAAGAAAGCTACTATCACCTGAGTTCTCCGGTGAAGAATTAACTTATGTGATTGAATATACTTTACGATCGCTTGAAAAGTATAATGAATATTCAGAAAAAGCTGCAGCTCAGCTTCAAAAAGAACATACAAAAAAATTTTCAGGAAAGTTTAAAGCGACGCGTGCTGTTTATCAGTTAGTTCTCCAATAAAACTCAAAGCAGGGATTGCTATTTTGATTCTTATTTTTTAATATCACTCAGGAATTATTTCATTTATATTGTCAATCACTAAGGCATAATTAATTGAAAAAGATTGCACTGGCGTTAATAATATTAACAGTTTCGTTTTCCTGCAGGGAAGAAATTATAGAGCCGAATAATTTGGTGGGGAATATTAATGAACCTATTCAGGTGAGAGAGCGGAATTCATATGCTTTACTCTTAGACGCAAAAAATTTAACGATGAGCTTATCTGTCCCGTTATATTTTAGTGCTGCAAAAACAAGATTTAATGTTAGATTGTTTGGTTACGAATCAGGATACACAAATATCAGCGTTCAGGATATAAGTAAGATAGAAAGATTCAGATACCTTATTGCTGAAGAAGTTTCCTATCACACCGAACTTCTCGACGGATACGTTCCAACAACTATTAACATCAACATGGAAAATTTCAGTGGCAAGATTAGCATTGAATTCAGAAAAATCTTTTAGGAAATTCAATTCTTCAAAATAATTAAAAGTAATTTTCTTATCTTTTAGTGCTGTTTCACCAGTACTTTTTTAATTTGATCAATCAACCAAAGTTAAATCCTAATATAAATTCTCCTGCTATGCTGAATAATAAATTTTACCAGGTTGCAACCGAAAGCAAAGTTATTCCTGAAAGGGAAGAAATCAGTCAAGATTATAAATGGAATTTAACCGACGTCTTTAAGAGTGATGACGAGTGGGAGAATGAGTTCAAATCAGTCTCTGAAAAAGTATCAGGCTATAAGGAGTTTGAAGGCAAACTGGCAGAAAGTGCCGAAAAATTACTTGCTTGTTTCAAGTATGATGAAGAAGTAAACATTAAACTTGACCGTCTTCATCTTTATGCTATGCTTTCAAAAGATAGCGATATGAGGGTGGGGAAGTATCATTCAATGGATGATCGTATTAAATCTCTCTACGCAAAAGTTGGTGCAGCAAGCTCATTCATTCGCCCGGAGCTTTTAAAGATTCCTGATGAAAAGTTAAAAAGCATAATTGATTCTTATGAAGCATTAAGGATTTATAAGCACAGCATTGATGATCTGCTTCGTTCAAAAGAGCATACTCTGTCAAATTCTGAAGAAAAAATTCTTGCGATGGCATCTGAATTAGCGCAAACACCTTACGACACTTTTTCAATATTTACAAATGCAGACCTTAAGATGCCATCTATTGAAGATGAGTTCGGAAGTACGATAGAACTTTCTCATGGCAGATACTATTCTGCAATGTACTCTAAGGATAGGGAGTACAGAGCAAGAGTATTTAAAGCTTACCTTGAATCATATAAAAGCTATGTTAATACATTTACAGTTTTGTTCAATGGAAATCTGAAGACAAACATATTTAATGCCCATGCAAGGAATTTCAACTCTGCTCTTGAAGCCTCATTGCACAAAAACAATATCCCAACTTCCGTATATCATAACCTGATTGAATCTGCAAATCAAAACCTTCAACCGATGCACCGTTGGGCAGGTTTAAAGAAAAAACTTCTTGGCATCAGTGAGCTTTGTCCTTATGATGTTTACGTCACAGTTTTCAACTCTCACAATGAAAAAAAATATTCGTATGAGGAAGGTATTGAGATTGTGTTGAATTCTTTGAAGCTGATGGGAGATGATTATTTATCATCACTAAATAAAGCATTTAACAATAGATGGATCGATGTGTTCGAAACAAAGGCAAAAAGAAGCGGTGCCTATTCATCAGGAACTACTTTCGGTGTTCATCCTTATGTCTTGCTCAATTGGACTGATTTGCTGAATGATGTTTTTACTCTTACTCATGAGATGGGGCATAATATGCATTCATATTACACTGGGCAAAATCAGCACTATCCTTATGCAAATTATTCAATCTTCCTTGCGGAAGTTGCATCAACATTTAATGAGTCACTTTTACTTGATCATCTTCTTGAAATTGCTGAAAGCAGGAAAGAAAAACTTTTTCTACTTGAGAGATATCTGAACAATCTTACCGCAACTTTTTACAGGCAGGTGATGTTTGCTGAGTTCGAGATGATGGTTTATGACCGAACAGAGAAAGGTGAATCGCTTACCTCAGAAGTGCTCAGTGATTTGTATAAAAGCATCTATCAAAAATACTGGGGACCGGAAATGTTTGTTCCTGAAGAAGAGCAATATACCTGGGCAAGAATACCTCATTTCTATTATAATTTTTACGTCTACCAGTATGCAACAGGATTCGCTGCATCGGAAGTTCTTGCCAAAAAAGTTAAAACGGAAGGAGAACCTGCTGTTAATAAATATATGGATTTTCTTAAAGCTGGAAGTTCTGACTATCCAATAAATATTTTAACAAAAGCTGGTGTTGATATGAACTCACCTGAGCCGGTTCGCGCAGTTTGTGAAAGGATGAATCAGGTTCTGGATGAAATGGAAAGACTCTTATGAAAGTATATAATAAACAATTATTGAATGAACATCATCAATCACTTACTTATGATGATATCAGTCTCATTCCTACTGAAATATCCAGGGTAAAAACGAGAAAAGAAGTTGACACTTCTTCAAATTTTTTAGGACTTGAACTTTCAATTCCCATTATTTCCAGCCCAATGGAATCTGTAACAGGAATTGAAATGGCAATCGAATTACATTCACTTGGCTGCCTTGGAATTGTAAATCGCTTTAATTCATCAATGAATGATATTCTGAATAATAGAAATTACAGCAGGAAAATTTCTGCAATATCGATTGCTTTAAATACTCCTCTTGATACAATTAAAAAATTTTCTGAAGGAAGAAAAATCATTTGTATTGATACTGCAAATGCAAACAATCGGGAAGTGCTGAAAAAAACAGAACTCTTAAAGAAAAATATAAAAGCAAAAGTGATCGTTGGAAATATAGCTCATGGAGCTTCACTAAAACAGCTTGTAGATTCCGGTGCTGATGGAGTGAGAGTTGGAATTGGAAACGGCAGCGTTTGCTCAACAAGCATTCAAACTGGAATTGGAATTGGACAGGTTTCATCAATTCTTGAT
>JALONF010000431.1 GCA_025455085.1 Ignavibacteriaceae bacterium | reverse complement strand
ATGATAAGTCATCAGGAATTCATAGATGCTTGGCATAGGAAATTTGGGAGCGCCTTGTGTGCCTCCATTGGTGAAATCAACATACGAAATTATTTTTCTGACCGACACTTCCAGATCCTCTTTTATGAATGAAGCAGTGTTCTCCCCAATACCCGGCACCTTCATTCCTTTTATAGCTTGTGTCAGCTTACTTGCTTCCTGATCGAATGTTTCAGGTTCTTTTTGATAAAGGTCTTTGAAGTAAAGTAAAACTTTTGTCCAATCACTTTTCCTGAAGTACGTCCCGGCAAATACAGGTCTGCCATCCGGTAATGCAATCACATTTAATGGCCAGCCACCTCTTCCCGTGATAAGATGAGCTGCGTCCATATAAATCTGGTCAACGTCTGGTCGTTCTTCTCTGTCAACTTTTATCGGAACATAAAAGTCATTCATCACCTGCGCGACTGAAGCATCCTCGAATGCACCTGCGCGACTGAAGCATCCTCGAATGATTCGTGTTCCATCACGTGACACCAATGGCAGGCAGCATATCCTATACTAATTATAACAAGCTTATTTTCCGATTTTGCTTTCTCAAGGGCTTCGCTTCCCCACGGATACCAATCAACAGGATTTTTAGCGTGCTGAAGTAGATAGGGACTCGATTCGTTTGCTAATCTGTTTATGAAATTCATACTCGACTTCTAATTTATAAAAACAGGTCTTGGAGAAACTTGAAATTCCACCAAGACCTGCGAAGTATTTAATTAATTATTAATATTTTACACTACAGCCATATGGAGCTGAACTCTGCACACTTACTGTTTTACCTGCAAGTAATTCATCCAACGCTAGAGAGACATAATTTTTTGAACCTTTAATATCGTCAATATCTGTAGATGCTTTATCATCAATTCCGCCAGCGTAAACAAGTTTTCCACTCTTGTCTATGATATACATATGAGGAGTTGTCTTAGCTCCGTACATTTTACCGACTGTTCCATCTTCATCTATCATATAAGCTGTGAATTTTGCGCCATGATTCTCTGACCTCTTGTTGATTTCTTCAGCAGAAAAATTTCCTTGCTTGCCTTTATTGGAAGAACAGATCGCCAGCCAGATTACGCCTTCTTCAGTGTATTTCTCCTGAAGACTCTGCATATTTTTCGAATCGTAGTGTTTCTTCACAAATGGGCAGTCATAGTTTATCCACTCAAGTACAACAATTTTACCTTCAAAATCGCTGAGCGAATGTTCACTTCCGTTTGAATCTGTGAGCTTAAAATCAGGCGCCGACTCATTCAGCTTTGCCTGCTGAGCGAATACCAGACTGCTGAAAAAGATTATAAATAAGATTACAATTTTTCTGTTCATAATAGAACCTCCTGAAATTAGTTATTAGTGTTTATTTGTTTTTTGATTTCATAAACTTTTTGCGATTGAGCTGTATCGTCAAATTGAAAAACTAAAATTCCGAATAATTCTTTCAGCTCTACAGTTTTGAAATGATCATACTCCAATTTTAGTTCAATGCTGTCATCTTTGACTTTATAGTTTTGTTCGGCTGTGTTCTTAAAGATTCCGTTATCATAAGGCAGAAAGTATAGCGAATTAATTTTTGTAAGATCGAGATTTAAGGATTCAATTATTAAAGTAATAAAGTCTTCATCGGTTGTAAATGCTAACTCAAAATCGTTTGTGACTTCGGGTAGATATTTTCTTGTTTCAGCAAAAAGTGTTGAGACATCGTCATCTGTCTGGAAATTATTACTCAAAATAATTTCTTTTGAAACTGTTGTGTTAAAAGGAATACAAACATCTTTACAAATTAATGACTTTAATTTAGCAGTAACTGAAAGAGAATTTGACTGGTAATTTTCAGGTAAGATTAGTTCAGTGAGAAGCAGCACCTGTTTTTCATAACCGAAACTTGCAAGTCCATCAAATTCAAACACTTTTGGAAAAGCCCATTGAATTTCTGAAATGGTTATTCCTTCAGGTAAATCAAATTCAATTGATGTTGGTATCCCAGTGTCACCGGAATTTCGCCAGTAAAGATGCCAATCTTCTTCAAGTTTTACTAAAACTCCAATCGGAATTGAACGGGATTTTTCTAACGAATATGAATCAACGACTATCTCAGCAGTTGCAGACGCAAGCTGCTGTGCAAGCAACTGATATGATAAAATTATCAGGAAAAAGAGAGTTTTCAGCATTTTTATCAAAATTATTGTGAAGTCTGAGTAATGAAATTTAACTGATATCTTATTTTTAAGTTATAACAACTATGCGAATAAAAAAATTCATTAAGAACTAATTTGATAAAATCTCAATGCTGATCGGGCAGTGGTCTGAGCCCATTACATCCTGATGAATTTTCGCAGATGTGATTTTTTCCCTTAGGTTTTCGCTTATATAAAAATAATCAATGCGCCAGCCGACGTTCCGCTCACGCGCACGAGTAACCATATCCCACCACGTATATTGGTCTGGCTCCTGATTGAAAATTCTAAATGTGTCTATAAATCCTGCTGCAAGAAATTTATCAATCCATTCTCTTTCCTGGGGAAGGAAACCTGAAGTTTGCGAATTTTCTTTTGGTCTTGCAAGGTCAATTTCTTTATGAGC
>JALONF010000091.1 GCA_025455085.1 Ignavibacteriaceae bacterium | reverse complement strand
TAGCTGATGCAGTAAATTATTTGCTTTCAAAAAAACATTATCTTGAAGATAAATATTCGAAAGAAAAACTAGTCAGAAATCACCTTGAAAGAGAATTAAGAAAAGTTACATCGAAAATTCAAAACCTTCAAGGGTTAATTGAAAGAGGAACGAAAGAAGAAGAGTATAATAAATTTGGCAAGTTGTTGCTGACAAATCTGAGCTCGATAAAAAACAGAATTAGTTCAATTATCGTTGAGGATATTATCTCTGGTGGAGAAAAAATAAAGATAGATTTGAATCCTTCTTTATCTCCTCAGAAAAATGTCGAATATTACTTTGATAAATCCCGCTCAGAAAAAATAGCTTTTGCTAAGAAAATAGCTTTTGCTAAGCATCTTCAATTGTTTGAAAATGCCAAAGAAGATTATAAGCGCTTGAAGAAATTGGAGAATTCATTGAGTGAAATTGATTCAATAAAGGAACTGGATGAACTAATGAAAACTTTACGGATAAAACAGCCACTGGAGTCAAACGCTAAAGAAGATTTAAGTGCCAAGTTCAAGCAATATCTGATTGAAGGTAAATACAAAGTTTATGTTGGTAAAGACAGCAAAAGCAATGATTTACTGACCACCAGGTTTGCAAAGCAAAATGATTACTGGTTTCATGTAAGAGGTTCTTCAGGTTCTCACTGTGTACTAAGAGTTGAGAATATAAAAGAACCAATCCCTAAAAACATTTTAAAAAAAACAGCAGCCATTGCAGCATTTCACAGCAAATCTAAAACTGCAGGAGTTGTACCTGTTGCATATACTTTCAAGAAGTATGTCGTTAAGAAAAAAGGCGATCCTTCGGGAACTGTTCGTCTTTTAAGAGAAGATGTTTTGCTTGTTAAACCTGAAATACCTGCTGGTTGTGAGTATGTTATTGATGAGTGAATTTGATTAGTAAACTAAAAGTCATCCCCACCTTCAAAACTGCCGCTATCTTCGCCCCTTCCCTCTCGCTTTGGTTTATAGTTATTGAAAGTATAACGCAGATTTAACATAAGAGAGGGTGTGTGCATATCGAAGTAGCTATAGTTGTAAAGATTAGTTCCTTCAGAAGAGTACTCCCTTTTAGCTGTTCCAAAAACGTCCCTGACTTGAAGTGTCAATGCGAGAATATTATCAATTATTTCCTGTCTCACTGATAAATCAGAACTGAAAAATTCTTCCCATCTTCCCTGTGAAGAAACCGTTGGACTGTTGTAGTTTAAGTTAAATTGAACTTGAGTTGAACTCCAAAGTTTAAAAGTGTTGTTCATTCTTGTCTGCCAGTTGAAACTTTCATTTGAAAATGGCTCGCCGAGTATGCTTCCTTCAATCCTGTAATTATAAAGGTTACCCATAAAATTTATATTCCAGAATTCAACAGGATCGAAGATTAGCATAACTTCGCCGCCAAGTGAATAGTCTTCACCAACATTGCTGAAAGTTGTAAGTGTTACATTATCTTCAAGTGCAGTCCTGACTGGCTCGATCTTGTTGGTAGTCATTTTGAAATAAAGTTCAGCAGAAAAATTAATATTGGCAAAAAGAGTTTGAACACCGGATTCATAAGAATCAATAAACTCTGGTAACAAATCAGGATTTCCTATTCTAACATTATTTGCATCAACCCAAGTTGGAAATGGTTCAAGTGCCCAACCGCCGGGTCTGTTTATTCTTCTGGAGTAACTAGCCATAACTGTTGAGACTGGTGTAATTTTATAGGAAGTGTGAAGACTTGGGAAGTAATCAATCCTATCAATATTGAACGTCTGACTTATCAAAGGAACCTCAATATTTCTGTAAGTATATTCAGCACGCAAACCAATCTGATAATTTAGAAACCAAAGCATATCAGAATACATGGAGTAAAGTGAATGCTGACTGTCATAATTTTTCGTGAGATTATTGAACTGTGACTGAATTTCATATTCGTTGTTTTCAGGATTGAATTCATAGAGTTCATTATTCTCATCAGACTGCTCGATTTCTCCTTGATAGCCTGCTTCAAATTTACTAACATCTGTAAGTGGCAAAGTGTAATCAAGTTTTCCTCTGAAATCTGTTGATGGTCCAGTTTCTGTTGTTTTCTTCCCGCTTATCTGACTGACATTATCAAATTCTGCAGTAGTGGTTAACTCATCCGAGGATTGTTTACTAAAAAGTAATTCAGCTAATAATTGGTGCCCGAATTTTCTAAATGTCCGAGTGTAATTTGAGTTTAATGAATAGTAAGTTCCTTCACGTGTCCTTTCACTCTTTCCTGTGTAATTGAATTCAATTGGATCAACGGACGAAAATTCAGTAAAATCCTGACTATCATTAAAACCTCCTTTTCGCTTTCCTCCCCTTAACCCAAATCCAAGATTATCATTATCACTCAAAGAAAATTCTATCCCGGCTCGACCTTCAAATGAAGTTCTTCCGCGTTCAATTTCACCCTTGGAGTTAATGGTTGAAGTCCCATTTCCGAGATAATAAATATTGTTCTGGGTTTGATCGCCCGGGAAATATCTCTGGTTATAGTCAAGACCAAAATTTGCTTTAAAACCATCCTGATAATTGATCAAAATATTTCCACCATAACTGTCATACATTCCGGCATTCGCATTTACAATTCCATTTAGTTCTTGACCAAGATTTTTCTTTAAGATAATATTTATAATACCTGCAGTTCCATCAGCATCATATTTAGCTGTTGGATTTGTTATTATTTCAATCTTGTCAATTGAAGTTGCAGCAATTTGTTGAAGAGCGTCCTGAGGATCCATAAGTGAAGGTCTTCCGTCAATTAAAACTGTAAAGTTCTGACTTCCTCTAAGACTTACATTTCCTTCAATATCAACCTGTACTGAAGCAACATTCACAAGAACATCTGCAGCATTTCCAGAAATTACCGTTTGCATCTGGTCGGGATTAATTACTTTTTTATCTATCTCATAAGTAACCGGAGCTCTATTTCCCTCAACAACAATATTTTCTAGAAGTAGTGCAGTTGGATGAATCTGGATTTCGCCAAGATCAATATTAAAATTACCTTGCCCTATAGCAGTTTCAATTACTTCTGTATCATATCCGATGAATCTCACTTCAACTCTGAAGTTACCGGGTCTTTCAATTGACAGATTGAATAAACCTTCGCTGTTAGTAACACCGCCAGTAACCATCGTTGAGTCTTTTAAAGAGAAAACAACAATGTTTGCGTATTCAATCGTGTGTTTTGTGGAGGAATCAATTACCTTACCAGAAATACTGCCACCGGGAAAATTTCCTTGTCTCTGCTGGGCGAATGCGATTACTGATATTATTGGTATTAATAAAAGAAATTTAAATAATGATTTCATCAGGATACTTTTAAATCGATATTAGGATTAAACAAATGATTCAGATGAAAAGTTTAATGATTGGATTCAATTTAAATTTTAATTGATCCAATACTCGTGGCAAATTTCAACAGCTTTTTCCAGCAAATATTTTTCAACAAGAAGGGAAATCCTGAAAGAGGTTGTGTTCACACCATAATAGTTTATTCCATGCTTGTCGAGGAGCTTCATTGTTTCAGTTAATGCATCATTATTGCGGCTGAATCCTTCGCCAATTATTGACAGAGCAGCCAGACTTTCATTAACATAAATACCATCTCTTAATTTTTCTTCCATAGTATCTTTAATTTTTTCCCAATTATAAAGACTGCTGGTTGAAATTATAAAAGAACATTTGTAACCTTTATCCCCAGCAATACCGGAAACCTGAAATTCTTTGATTGGAATTTGCTGCTCTTCCAAATATTCCAAAATCCAGCCGATCTTTTCTGCATCATGCACAAACACACGTACGATTTCTTTTTCATAAACTACAGCCAAAACACCCGACAATTCTTTTTTTGTAACATCTTTGATTATTGTTTCTTTGCCAGGATTAAAAGTATCACGTGCATACAACGCAATCTTTGCTTCTTTAGCAAACTGAACTGCCTGCGCATTCAGGACTTTAGCTCCCGCTTCTGCCATTTCCTGAATTTGCTGATAGGATATTTCAGGAAGGTGTTTTGCATCCTTAACAATATTCGGATCAGTTGTGTAAACTCCGTCAACATCAGAATAGATTTCACATCGCTCTGCATTCAAAGCAGCTGCTAATGCAACTGCGGATGTATCCGAGCCGCCTCTTCCTAAAGTTGTTATATCTCTTTTATAGCTAACGCCCTGAAATCCACCAATTACAACCACTTTGCCTTTGTCAAGTTCATCCAGAACTCTAACTGGTCTTACTTCGATTACACGTGCATCGTTGTGGCGGTCATTAGTAATTATTCCAGCCTGAGAGCCGGTTAACGAAATAGATTCAATTCCTTCTTCGTGAAGAGCAATACAGAGTAAAGCCATAGATGTTCTTTCACCAGTGCTGAGTAACATATCCATTTCTCTTCTTGGTGGATTTGGCGAAATTGCTTTTGCCATTTCAATAAGCTGGTTTGTAGTTTTACCCATTGCAGAGACGACGACGACGACATCAATCTGCTGTTTTTTAACCGAAGCAATCATCGAAGCAATCTTCTTTAGCTTGTCTACATCAGCAACGCTGCTTCCGCCGTATTTCTGTACTATTAGTTTCATTTCGCTATAAAAATTTTTCCATTATCCATTTGCAATCAAACATCTTCAACTAAAGTTTTCTCAACTCATCCATTAACTGTGTTTTAGCTTTTGTTTTATCATCAACCTTTTTTAATAATTTGGCTGGCACTCCTGCTACAACAGTAAATGGCTCGACATCCTTTACGACTATAGATCCTGCAGCCACTACTGCACCTTTACCAACCTTTACACCTTCCAGTACAACTGCATTTGCGCCAATGAGTACATCGTCTTCAATAATAACAGGATCAGCACTCGGCGGTTCAATTACGCCTGCAAGTACAGTTCCTGCACCAATGTGACAATTCTTTCCAACTATTGCTCTGCCACCAACGACAACATTCATATCAATCATTGTCCTCTCACCAATTATTGCACCAATATTCAAGACAGCACCCATCATTATTACACAATGATCTCCGATTTCTACCATTTCTCTGATGATGGCACCGGGTTCAATTCTGCAATTGAATTTGGTCAGATCAGCCATCGGAATTGCTGAATTTCTTCTGTCTACTTCAATTTTATATTTTGTGATGAAATGTTTGTTGCTCTCATAAATTTTTTCAAAATCAGAATATTCGCAGAACAGAATTCCTGAAACAGACGAGCCATAAAAATCAAGTTCACCAAAATTTATTTTTTCAAGATTGCCTTGAAGATAAATTTTAGCTGGCGTTTTCTTCTTGGCATCAGCTATAGTTTTGATAATTACATATGAATCCATTTTAATACCGTTCGATTTAAGTCCAAAAAAATAGAACACTGATCTCACTGATTGATTAGGATCTGCACTGATCTTAAACAATCATAATAATCAGTGTCCCCCCGGATTATTTTCAAAAACAACATCCGTAAATGAATAAAATCCATTGTTCTTATTCAGAGCAAACTCAGCAGATTTCAGAATACCTTCAGCAAAGGTTCTTCTTGATAAAGCACGATGCTGAATTGAGATCACTTCACCCAATCCGGCAAAACTAACAGTATGATCGCCAGGAACATTTCCTAACCTATGCGAGGTCGTGTTAATTTTCCTATCTCCAAAAATATTCTGAATCATTTTTGCTGTGCCTGATGGCTTATCTTTCTTAAAACGATGATGAGTTTCAGATATTTCAATATCCCAGTCAGTCAATTTCTCGTAAGCTTTCTTTGTAAGTTCAAGAAGTATCTGAATGCCAATGGAAAAATTATAACTCTGAACCACAGGTTGGTGTTTTGAATATTCTTTTAACCGGGAGAGATTTTTTACTGATAATCCGGTGGTTGCAACAATCAAAGGAACACTAAAAATTTCTGCCGACGTTATCATTCTATCAAACGCTTCGGGAAGAGAGCAGTCAATTAAAATTTCAGGATCACTTTGCTTCCATTCACCCTGAATATCAAATGTAAAGACAAGTTCGTTTTTATGTTCAGCAAAAACACTTATTACTTCTTTCCCCATTTTTCCTGAAGCACCAACTAAACCATACTTCATAATAATCTCCTTATAATATTGCTCACATTTTTTTCATTTCTTTACGAAGCAATTCTTCGGCTTTGTCGGTAGCTTTTACAAGCGGAAGCCGTACAACATTTTTACACAATCCAAGTTTGCTCATTACATATTTTACAGGTGCTGGACTTGTTTCTACAAATAGAGCATTCATCATACTTAAATATTTATTATTCAATACCTGAGCGAATTTCAAATTATTATTTAACATCTCATCTGTTATTTTTTTCATTTCAGCTGGATATAGATTTGAAAAAACAGAAATAACACCATCTCCACCAGAAGCCATAATTGCAAGTGTCTGGTCATCATTACCAGATATTACTGATAATGATTTTGGTTTGATTGAAATAAGATGAGCGATCTGAGAAATGTTTCCGCTGGCTTCTTTAATTGCCACAACATTTTTACATTCTTTATGAATTTTTACAACTGTCTCGGGAAGAATATTCATACCTGTTCTTGATGGAACATTGTAAAGAATTATTGGAAGCTTTGTTCTTTCTGAAATGAATTTGTAGTGTTCAACAAGACTATCCTGAGTACCTTTATTGTAGTATGGATTAACTATTAAAACTCCGTCTGCTTTTAAATTTTTTGCTTGATTGTTAAGCTCGACAACTTTTTTAGTGTTGTTAGTTCCGGTACCAACAATTACGGGAATTTTTCCTTTCACTTCTCTAACTACGAGTGAAATTATTTTTTCCCTTTCATCAAATTCGATTACCGGTGATTCTCCTGTTGTACCAATTACTACCAATGCATCTATTCCACCATCAAGCTGCTGTTTGACAATTTTTTTAAGTGCATCATAATCAACTGATAGATCTACTTTAAATGGAGTTATAAGAGCCGTGCCAGTTCCTTTGAACATCAATTATCCTTTTGATTAGTGAATTTGGGTTTGCTTCAGCCAAAGGCCAATCATAATTCGCCTCAAAAATATGAAAAATAATTGAAGATTGTTAAGGCTATAATTAAATCAGTTCATTTGGGTAATCATGAGTCGAGTGTGAAGATAACAGAGAAATGATTATCGTTGGCAAGAGTGGCTCATCACGCCTCCGGAAAATTCAAAAACTCCAACGCATCTTTGAATTAGAGCAAATCTTTATTTGCGATGAGCACATTTAAACTCTTGCCTGAATATTTCCGACTCCAAGTTATATGCCAGTGAAAATTGATCTAAGTAATGATTATTCGCAATCAAAGACTTTATAAGTTTATAAATTTGAGAACATAACAACTATCTTTATTAGAATGATGCATTTGTTCCTTCAAGAGTTTCTGATGAATTTTTAAGTTTACGTTTGGATTGAGCAGAGAATCCAACTATAAAATGAACCTTAATTTTTTGGAATTTTAGATTATATTTGCACCGTAATTATGAATTGTTCATTCTTAATTGTTAATTGAATTTGCACCCGTAGCTCAATTGGATAGAGCATCTGACTACGGATCAGAAGGTTTGGGGTTCGAATCCCTACGGGTGTACAATAAATGGGTTCTCAGCCGGAGGCTTATCCGCCTTTGGCGGAGAATCCCTACAGGTGTACTGACTTTTCGAAAGTTGCAATTCTTCAAACTAACATAAAGACACAAATTTTTAGTTATTTTTGAAGTAATATTTTTTACTTGAA
>JALONF010000090.1 GCA_025455085.1 Ignavibacteriaceae bacterium | reverse complement strand
TTTTTAACCTTTTTATTTTATTAATCATTGTTGAGGTTTTCGCACAGGTTAAACCCGAAACATTTGAACTTCCCGGTGACAAAAATTTTCTTTCTAAAATTACAGCTTCAAATCCTACAAGCAACAGCATATTGGATATCGTCACACTTGGTGATACTGTTTGGCTTGGAACCAGCAGAGGAGTTAGTGTTTCATTTGATAGAGGATTGAATTGGACAAACTTTTACGGCACTTCTCCTTTCGGAAATGATAACGTCTCAGCCTTAGCCTATAACAAGTACGACGGTTCGATCTGGGCTGCAACTGCGACAAGTGTGCCTGCACCGGGCGGTGGAACTGTACCAAAAGGTACTGGACTGAGATACACTACTGATAGTGGATTAACCTGGAATGCAGTGCCGCAGCCAGTTGATCACCCAGATTCTAATACTGTCAGATATGGTATTAATATTTTGAATGCACTCCCAGTGACAGTAGCTGAACAGAATATAACTTACGATATTTCATTTACTCCAGGAACAGTCTGGATTACATCTTTTGCTGGTGGAACAAGAAGAAGTTCAGATATGGGGCAAACCTGGCAGAGAGTAGTTATACCTCCTGATAATTTAAGTTCAATTAAACCTGAAGATAGTCTTGATTTTTGTTTGTCACCGATTGGTGGAGCTTTTTGCAGCGAGGGAAATTTAAATCACAGAGCTTTTGCGGTCATTGCTATTGATGATTCAACAATTCTGGTAGGTACAGCAAACGGAATTAATAAAACCACCAACGCAAATGATCTGTATCCAAGCTGGGAAAAATATAATCATCAAAATCAGGACGATCCGATAAGCGGCAACTTCATAACAGCTCTCGGTTATAGTTCTTCAAATCCTCCAACCATTTGGGCTTCAACCTGGAAAGCTGAAAAACCTGAAGAGTTCTACGGAGTAAGTTCATCAACAAATGGGGGAGAAACATGGCAGACGTTTTTAACTGATGAAAGACCTCATAATTTTGGGTTTAAAGGCAGCGATGTAATTGTTGCTACCGATAATGGTGCCTTTAGAACCAGCGACCAAGGTAATATGTGGATATTGCCTACTGCTATAATAGATACAGTTTCCGACCCAACATCAAAAATTTACTTGAGAACCAATATTTACTATAGTGCTGCATTTCAAGATAATGATGTTTGGTTAGGGTCAGGCGATGGTTTAGTAAAACTTGAAGAAACATCTCTTTGGACGGGCAGATGGAAAATTTATTTTGCCGCTGATGAATTAAAATCAAAGAGTGAAACTTATTGTTATCCTAATCCTTTCTCACCAAGACAGGAAGAACTTAAGATAATCTATAGCACCGATAATAAACCAGCTTTGGTAACAATTCGAATATTTGATTTTGGAATGAATTACGTTAGAACAGTTATTCAAAATGTTACCAGACAACGAGGATCTGAAGGTCCTCCTGATTTTTGGGATGGTAAGGATGATAACGGAAACTATCTGCCAAACGGTGTTTACATTTATCGTGTTGATATTGATGATGAAGAACCTTTATTCGGAAAAATAATTTATTTGCAATGATGCGGAAATATTTTTTCATATCACTTTTTCTTTTTAGTGTTGTTGCATTTTCACAGCCCAAATTCTCTGAGATGGCTGTTAGTCCCGGCGCTTTCAGCAGGATTGGTTTTGGTGCAAGAGGAATCGGCATGGGCAATGCTTTATCTTCAATAACGGAAGGGGAGTTAGTTTCATATTACAATCCAGCAGTAACACCATTTCAGAAGAATAATTCCTTCCAGGCTGGCTATTCATTTCTTTCACTCGACCGGGCACTTAATTATTTCAACTATACCCGAAGATTTGATTTTTATTCCGCTAAAGACACGATTTCTGAAACAAGAAAACCAAAAACAACTGCCGGATTAAGCATTGGCGTTATCAATTCTGGTGTAAGAAATATTGATGGAAGAGATAACAATGGTTTACCAACAGGTGAACTCTCAACATCTGAAAATCAGTTTTTTATCGGGCTTGCTGCAAGGATTTCAGACAAAATTTCAATCGGCTTAGCAACAAAATTCTATTACTACAAGCTTTATGAGGAGATAAATTCAACGAGTTTAGGCATTGATCTTGGTGCATTATACAGGCTGAATGATAATTTTAATTTTTCCATTGTGATTGTCGATCTGATGAGCAAATACAAGTGGGATACTTCTCCTGTTTATCAGCAGGAAGGTTTAATTAGCGAAGATAAATTTCCAAGCCTTAGAAAAATTGGTGTAAGCTACAGGAATTACGAGCTAGGACTGCTTGGTGCAGTTGAGTTTGAGAACAGTACTGCTGAAACCAATATTTTGCGTGCTGGCATTGAGTACAACATTTACGATCAGTTCTTTATTCGCGGTGGTGTTGACCAGTTTAACTTAAGCAATACTGATTGGCCGGTTAAACCATCTCTTGGTTTTTCATTCTTTCAGCCGTTTGGTAATTTAGTGGTAGGTGTTGATTATGCTTTTCAGATTGAACAATACTCAAGCGCTGACAGGCATATTTTAAGTGTTAACTTTAATTTTTAGTATTTATGCTGAATTCATTTCAGCATCTTTTAACATAATAATGAGATTCCGAAATAAATTCGGAATGACAAACTGATGAAAAAAACTTTAATAATATTATTACTAATTTCCTCAATAAGCTTTGCCCAATCAGCAGGCAACAGCGGACTTTCATTCCTTAAGTTCGGATTTGGTGCAAGAAACATTGCAATGGGTGATGCTGGTGTATCTGCATCGAACGATCTTTCAGCATTATTCTATAATCCATCACGGCTTGTTTCCACTGAAATGAATGAAGTTATGTTTATGCACAACGAATGGATACAGGATATCAGAAGTGAAGTTGGAGGAATTAAATGGAATATGTTTAATCTTCCGTGGGCGGTTGGTTTTAATGTAACTACCGTTGACGATATTGAAGTACGCGAACGTCCCGGCGATCCTATTTCAAAATTCAATGCAAATTATTTCTTCGGAAGCTTGTCTTCAGGATTTACAGTAATAGACGATTTGGATTTTGGAGCAACTTTTAAATATCTGTACGAAGGATTGCTGAATGATGAATCAAGCGGATATGGATTTGACTTTGGATTGAATTACTCTACACCAATTGAGGGATTGACGGCATCAACGGTAATTAGAAATGTTGGTTCGATGAGTGAGTTGAGATTGGAAAAGACAAAGTTGCCGACTGAATTTCGTTTGGGTGGGGCATACAATTTCGGTCTTGAAACATCAAAGCTAGATTTTATTATTGTTGGTGAATTTCAGAAATACCTTGATACTGATGACATTCACTTGCTAGGTGGAGCTGAAATAATTTACAATGAAACTTTTGCAGCACGTGTCGGTTACCAATCTGGCTATGAAGCAAGAAACTTTACGGGTGGAGTAGGAATTATGTGGGGCAACCTTCGTTTTGATTACGCTTATATGCCTTTCTCACTCGGGCTTGGGAACGCGAACCTCTTTTCGATTCAATTCAAATTTTAGTTTACCGGCTCTTCAAGCACCTCAAGAATTGTTACGGTATGCTGGATTGTAATTTCCAGATACCGGTTTTCAGTCAGATAAATAATTATAGAGAACTTGCTTCCTTTTGATGTAAAGGTTTCAAGTGGAATTAGTTCTACTGCATCCAGATCTTTTTCGTATTGCTTCAAGATATTCCATAAAGTTTTAAATACCTGACCGACGTTACTTTTAGTTCTTGTTCCCCAGTCTTTAATAATTTTAGCTGCGACCTCATTCTTAAATGATATTGTACCAACCGGTTCATCATTCTTGTCCGAGATATAAAAGGTGCTATCTTCATCCTCAATTACATTAAATCCTGATTTTAATTTGTCCCAAACTTGCATCATGTCCATTCCAAGTTCAACATCGAAGCCCCGTAGATTCATAGTTCTGTCCTGAGCTGAAAGTGTAAAAGTTAATATTATCATTAAGAAAAGGGTTTTCATTTATACTCCAATTTGAAATTTTTAGTAATGGAAATTTAAAGAAGTGTGATTATTTAGCCAAGGTATATATCGATGCGTCCCTACAATAAACAAACACTGCAAGGACGCTCCGAGAAAAGAAAAGTTACTTCATTAAAATCATTTTTTTAGTTTCGATGTAATTTCCTGCTTTTAGTTGGTAAAAATAAATTCCTGAACTCAGATTCCGAACTTCTCCAGAATGACTGGTGGAATTAAACTCAACTTCATGAGTACCGGGTTGTTTTTCTTCATTTACAAGTGTTGCAATTTCATTACCCAAAACATCATAGACTTTTAAAGTAACCCAATTGTCACTCTGAGCCTGTCGAAGAGTGACTGACGGAATCGTAAATTTAATTTTCGTAGAAGGATTAAACGGATTCGGGTAATTTTGAAATAAAACAAAGTCTATCAATCCATCATTATTTTTTTCGATATCTGTAACGAGAGTAAGATCAACTGAATACATTGAACGACCATAAGTTGCAGCAATTAGTGTTCTCGTTGGATTGTGCAAAACCAAATCTGTTATTGGGGCATTTGGAAGATTTTCACCAAGATAACTCCAACTAATTCCTAAATTTTCTGTAACAAATACTCCAACATCGGTTCCCACATACAACCTACTTGCAGAATCAGGGTCAACAATAATATCGTTAACGGGTGCATCAGGCAGATTTGATGAAATGTCCGACCAGTTAATTCCTGCATCTGTAGTTCTGAAAACATGAGGTAAATATTCATCGTACCTGTAACCGGATAAAGTTACATAAGCTGTCATTGCATCGTTTGGATCAACTGCAACTCGTGTCACCCATCTGGATGGAAGTGATGTCGATATTTTAGTCCAGTTTGTTCCAGAATTAGTTGTCACCCACACATTGGCATCGTCCGTTCCTGCATAAATAACATTTGGATCCGAGTGTGCTGATGCAATTGTTGTTATAGTTCCGTAAACCAGGTTTCCGCCCGGAGGTCCGTTTGTCAAATCAGGACTTATAGGCGTCCAGGAAACAGCACGATTAGTTGATTTGTAAATACGATGAGTACCTAAATAAAGTGTCGCGGGATTAGAGGGATCAATGATATAAGGAGTACACCAGTTAAATCTGTCAGAACTATTAACACCATTCAGACCATAATTAAAGCTGCTTCCGCCGTTTGTTGATCTTGCAAAAGCTCCGTATTGGTATTCTGCATAAACAAAATTATTATTTGAAGGATCAACAAGAACATAGAATCCATCTCCACCACAAATTTGCTGCCAGTCATTCAGGTTTCCGGTCATGGTTCTGTTCGTTCCGTTATCCTGAGTTCCTCCATAAGCTCTATTAGGAAATTGATGGTCTATCTCACAAGTATAGAATTGTGTGATAGGCATTGTTGTAATAAAAGACCAGCTCGATCCTGCATTCAACGATTTATAAACTCCTCCATCATTACCAGCTACAATGAAATTTGGATTAGCAGGATGAATATACATTCCGTGCTGATCAACGTGCATGCTTCCCGATGAATATGACCACGAGCTTCCTCCGTTTGAAGTTTTGTAAACATCCAATCCCATGACAAAAACATTATTTGGATTTGAAGGATCAACACGAATGTTTCCAAACCACCAGCCAAAAGATGAGAAAAGACTTGAAAGAGCACCATCGCTAGTCCTAACCCAGCTATCGCCGTTGTTTGTTGATTTATAAACTCCAGCAAAGTATCCGATGTTATCAGCATAAATTGCATAAAGAATATTAGGTGATGAGGCAGAAATTGAAATTCCAATTCTTCCTACAGAAGGAGAATTATGAGGAATTCCATTTGTCAGTTCTATCCACGTGTCGCCTCCATCAGTTGAACGGTAAAGTCCGCAAGTGGGGCCGCCATAAGAACGTCTGTCAGGTCTGCGTATTCTTTCCCACATTGCTGCATAAATGGTATCAGGATTCAGCGGATTCACTGCTACATCTATACAGCCTGTAGAATCTGAAATAAATAATTTATTTTCCCATGTTGTCCCGCCGTCGGTTGAACGGTACAAACCTCTTTCAGAATTCTTACTAAACAGTTTTCCCATAGCGCCAAGGAAAATTCTTTGGGGATTTTTAGGATCAATTATTATTCTCGATATGTACTCTGTTGCTGCAAGTCCAATATTATTCCATGTTGTGCCTGCATCTGTTGATTTGTAAACTCCGTTACCGCCGTAAGTAACTGAACCGCCTCCGCCGTTAACCTCACCAGTTCCAACGTAAATTATATTTGGGTTGGTTGGATCAACTACAAGATCACCGATTGACATTGTGTAGGTTTCATCGAAAATCGGGAACCAGCCCAATCCCTGGTCAACAGATTTGAAAACTCCTCCCGAAGCAATCCCGGCATAAATCGTATCGAAGCTGGTAGGACTCATCTCTATATCGGATATTCTGCCTCCAATGTTTGTTGGGCCGCGAAGTACCCAGGGATTTGCTGATGAGGATTTATTAAATGATTTTATCTGCTTTGTTTGCTCAATTGCTTCATAATATTTTTCAAGAGGAACTTCACCCAGAGGATAAGCTCTCTGCATAAAGAACCAATCTGAAGGGAACTCATCTTTTTCCTTTTCTATTGGCTGTTGATTAAATAAAGCAAAACCAATTATCAAACTAATTACGATTAAAATAATAGAGTTATAATTTTTATTCATTGAATAGCTTTCCGTGATTATTTTATTAACACCATCTTTTTAGCTGTCTCAAAGTTTCCAGCTTTAAGTTTATAAAAATATGTCCCGCTCGGTAAGCCCGTTCCATCAAACTCGACTTCATAAGTTCCGGATTGTTTTTCCTCATTAACAAGTGTCGCAATTTCATTACCTAATACATCATAAACTTTTAGTGTTACTTGCTGAGATTGCTTCGTTCCACTCGCAATGACAGGAGAAATTGTATATTTTATTTTAGTTGTTGGGTTAAACGGATTAGGGTAGTTTTGTTTCAATACAAAGTCACTGGCATAAACAGAATTTATCTCGATTGATTTAGAATAGCTAAAATTCCCATCATAGTCTATTTGCTTTAACCTGTAGACGTAGGCTCCCGGAAGGACATTCTCATCAACAAAAGAATAAGAACGTAATTCAGTTATTGTGCCCGATCCCTCAACAAAACCAATCTCCTCCCAACCTCTCCCGGCTTCGCCACCCTCTCCTTGGTAAGGAGAGGGAAGGGGTGAGGTCCTTTGAATTTCAAATCCTCTGTTATTTAATTCTGTAGCAGTGGACCAATTCAATACGATGTTATTATTTTCACTTCTACCTGAAAAAGAAATTAATTCAACCGGAATCACGAGGTCAATGTCTGCCTCATAAACTCCATTACCATGAGTGGCAACTCTGATTCGACGACTTGTTGTCAGAATA
>JALONF010000430.1 GCA_025455085.1 Ignavibacteriaceae bacterium | reverse complement strand
GGGTCAGCCTGCTAATTGGGAAAACACTCGATGGACCGGAGTGTTAGAAAAACGGAATGAGAAATGGGTAATTGTTCAGCAGCATTTTTCGTTTGCAAGTGACTAAAAAAGAAGGACTAACTAAAATGAAAAAAATAATTCTTGTTTACCATTTTCTGATAATAGTAGCAGTTACTATTAATGCGCAGCAAAACAATTTTCCAAACCTAACAGGCCCTTACCTTGGACAAAAATTACCGGGAAAGTACCCCCAACTGTTTGCAACGGAAATCATGATTAATGAACAGGGTTATCATTCTTCAATTGTATTTTCCCCCGATCTGAAAGAGGCAATCTGGAGACCAATGGAGCGTGAAGGTGGTCCAGTATTATATTCAAAATTAATAAATGATACATGGACCCAGCCCAAAGAAATTAATTTTGGTTTAGGGTCTGGTGTGTTAGATCCCATATTTTCTGTTGATGGAAATCGAATCTATTTTCTTTCATTTCAACCAATCGATAATAACACAGAGCAAATGGAAAGAATTTGGTGCTCGGAGAGAGTTGACAATGGATGGTCAAAAGGTAAACCGCTGGATAAAATATTCTATAACCATCCAACTCACTGGACATTTTCTGTTGCTAAAAATGGCAATCTTTATTTCACATCAGAAAAACCGGATCTAAAAGGAATTTGTATATCCAGGTTTAAAGGCAAAAACTATCTGCCGCCTCAATTTTTATTTGATGGATCTATGCCATTCGTATCTCCCGATGAAAGCTATATGATTTATGTTCTTAAAAAAGAGGACACCAAGACAGATCTATTTATCCGTTATAAAAATCTGGACGGAACATGGACAAGCGAAATTGAAATCGGACCAAATATTAATTCAGACAAGCATGATCTTGCACCATATGTCAGTCCCGATGGTAAATATTTATTTTTTATCAGCCAAAGAGAAAGAATGAATGGAATAATGTGGATGAGTGCAAAAATCATTGAAGAGTTGAGACCGAATGAGTAAAAAAATCAAAGGAGAAATCAAAATGAAAAGTTTATTCAAAATCTGTTCTGCAATGATTTTTGTTTTTACTATTAATATTACTGCTCAGGATAAATTTGAATGCAGAAAGTTAACTTCTGATAGGGAACGAAAAGGATTTCCTTCATGGTTACCGGATAATAAAACCATTATTTATCAGGTAACAAACCATAACGATTCACTTGGCAATAATGGATTGTGGATTATTTCAAAGGACGGTTCCGGGGCAAAACAGATCTTTAATGGTATTGCTGAACACCCAAAGTGGTCGCCAGATAATAAGTTTATAGTATTTGATGCTGATTCCGGCAATTCTATAAAACTAATTTCAACTGAAACTAGTGAAGTAAAATCTTTTCTTCCAGATTCAATTCAAATCAGAAATGGTGGTTTGCCCTGCTGGTCGCCGGATGGATCTCTGATTGCATTTGTTGAAAGAACCGGACCATCTTTATGTGTTTACAATATGAATACTGGAAACTTAAACATTATCTTTTCAAAAAATGGAATGGTGCCGCTACCAGCATGTTTCACTCCTGAAGGAGAAAATATTCTTACTGCGCTGATGGATTTGCAATCCAGGAAATCAACAATTCAAAAAATCAACGTTGCAAATAAGAATGTCGAACAGATAAATATAGATAACGAAAATTTCTATCGTCATCTGGAAATTTCCCCTGATGGATCGTTCATTATATTTGCTGCAATTAAGGAAAAATACCTCGGGTTTTATATTACGCTAGCAGAAGGAGGCAGGTCGATACCACTAACAGTTACACCGGGTTTTCATAATGAATCTCCTTCGTGGTCACCTGATGGAAAGAGCGTTATCTTTGCCAGTAGCAGATCTGGAGGCGGTATATGGATTATGGATGTGGATATTGAACAAGTGAAGAAAGAGCTTAAGGAATTAAACAAATGAAAGTTGAAATACATTAAAGAAAAAGTAACCATTAAATAATGACTTTTTGATCTAATAATTTCTTCCCTTCCGTTTACTACTTTAAAACTGACACGGTTTGTACTGATTGTTTTAAAAAGATGACACCCGAAGAACAGCAGGCAGCAATCTTCAAACAGCTTATGAAACATCCAATGACAACTACAACCTTTACTATAGAAGGACACAAAATAGTTAAGCAGCTAGGAGTGGTACGCGGAATAACAGTTCGCTCACGTTCCATCTTCGGTACAATTGGTGCCGGCATACAAACTATTTTTGGAGGAAATATTTCATTGTTAACAGAGCTTTGTGAGAAATCCCGAACCGAAGCGTTTGATATGATGGTAGAGCACGCACAGCAAATCGGAGCTAATGCACTTGTTGGAGTAAGATACGACACAACTGAATTAATGAGCGGGGTAACGGAAGTTTTATGTTACGGTACTGCAGTTGTTCTTGAAAAGTCAGTTTAATCTGTAACTGCCGTAACAATATAATTTGCAACAATGCTTAGTATTGCTCTTTCGTGCTGATCAGCAGTATTCCAGCCCAGATTCCATTCCGCTGTAGTCACAACAATCATATCCAGTTCAGGAAAATTTACAACAAACTGACCGCCATGTCCTATGGCCAGAAAAACCTTGTAGCCCTTAATTTTTCCGAGCCACCAGAGATAGCCATAGTTAATATCATTTAAATCTCCCCAGGTTGCATTATTGAAATTCGTAAAGTTGGTTAATGACTCTTCAACCCATTCTGCAGGAACAATTTGTTTTCCATACATATTGCCGTTGTTTAAGTATAGATAACCAAGCCTTGCCATACTCCTTGGTGTAAAATCCATACTGTTTCCTCCAAAATAAATACCCTGCGGATCCTGCTGCCATTCGGCACATTCTATTTTCATTTCTGACAATAAAAATCTTCTTGCAAATTCCATTGTGCTGGTGTTGTATAAAAATCTTGAACCGGGATTGTAAAGCAGCGGGAGCTCAATTGTTGTTTTTACCCAGTTGGAACTGTTATACACCTGCATATAAATATTTTCATCGACATCAATACCCATTCGCATCATTAACAAATGCCTTATGGTGATATCAAATTTTCTTGGATCGATTGACTGATAAACATATTCCGGGAAGAAGTCCAGCATTTTTGAACCAAGACCATCTAACACTCCATCTTTTAAAGCAATGCCGGTCATAGCAGATAGAAAAGATTTAGATACAGACCTAACATCATGCGGGGTATCTTTTTCATAACCGTTGTAATAATTCTCCGCAACTATGTATCCGTTCCTGATAACCAGGATGCAATCAACAAATCCAAGGTTTTCTCCCTGAGAAATAGCTTGTGTTAAAAGCTGGGAATTCATCCCCTGTTCTCCGGGTGTTGATGTTGGCCAATTGTAAGATACGTCTCCCGGTCCGGTGGACTCGTCGCTGCAGGAAGAAAAAATAGCTGCTGCAAATAATAACAGTCCACTGAATATTCTTGCTGATGTTTTCATCTAAGTCAATAAAAAGTTAAGCTCAGATAAGACGAAATTTATTTAATTGACTTAAAAACAATGTACACGAACAACAGAGTAAATCAAACCAAATAATTAGTGTTTGTGTAATGATTCATTCGCACACCCGCCTATTTCCGACCAGACCTCCCTTCATCTTGAGTCCTTCGATAAACTCAGGACAATTTCCGCCGAAGGATGTCTGCCGCGGCGAATCCCGCAGCTGTTGGATATCGGATCCCGGATGCCAGAGTAAGAGTAAGAGTAAGAATTAGTCCCAACTCCCTACCCACAACCTACTACCCACTACCAACAACCAACCTACCACCACCAACTCTCCACACCCCATTTCCAAAATCTAAATTCCAGAAGTAATTTTCGGATGATGAAAATAATTGAACACACTC
>JALONF010000429.1 GCA_025455085.1 Ignavibacteriaceae bacterium | reverse complement strand
CTTAACGCAGACTGCAGATATGTTGAAGCCCATTCTTCATCGGTTAATCTTAAAAAGTTCATTGTTCTGTATTCATAATAGCTCATAACCGGTCCGACAAATGCAGTAGATTCTCCAAGATGATTTTCTGTAACGAAAATTCCAAGATTAACAGAACCGGTACCGACGTGTGATATTGCACCAATATAATTGCCGCCGCAATCTGTCGGTGTAGTGTGAATGTCAGCCACAATATGGTCACTTTCCATCAGCCCTTCATAACCAAATTCCCCCCGGAAAATATCATCATAAAAAAGATTTGGGTACCAGCCATCTAAATAAGGACCGCTTTGACCGGTTTCATAAATCATTCCCGCTAAAAATGCCTGTTCACTACTTGTAAAAGGTATTTCTGCAAGCTCTTTTTCGCAAATGGTTTTTAAAGTGTCTGTTATCCCTTTACATCTTTGAAAGTAATAAATTATTTTGTTTTTAATTATTGGATTGGGAAAATTCAGGCTTGTAAAATAATCTAAGGCTTCATTCGAATAGGCACTTAATGTGGAATAGATTTCAGGAAATGGTTCAACGAAACTGTACGGATAAGAACATATCGTACCACCAGTATACGACTGTTTTGCATATAGCAGATTATCATGCCTTAATTCTGTCCACGATGCTAATTGAGTGTTCATCTTTTGCTGCCAAAAAGCTGCTGTCTTCATAAATTCAGGAAAGCCGCTTCGATCTTCAGGAGGATTTAACTTTCTTATCGAGTTTAACCAATAATTGTAGATAGAACTTTCCCAGAAATCTGGATCGTAATGATCAATCAAATATCTGAGCGCTGCAAGATTTGTTGAGTAGTGAAATTCATCTAACTCATCTATCAGCAATTGAGCTGAAGCACTGTTACCAAGTGAAAAAAGCACATCGAGTGTGGATGGAAATAATCTGCAGATTTGATTTCCAAAATATCTAATTCTGTCAAAAACTACTGTGGCTGTTACGTAAGAATCTATGACAAACCTTTGTCCAAAAATCATAAATGCTGAGGCAGGTCTGATACTGTCAGGACTCATTGGATCGCTAAATAGAATTTGGGAAAGAATTAATTGATAAGCAAAAGCCTGGTTCATTAAAGTATCCTGGAATTCAACCATCTTTAAACTATCGAGCAATTCAGTTGGATTGTTAAGTGATATTGCCTGCTTTAAATAATCAAGATGATCCAGCCTTACGTTATCCGACTCACCGACAAAATACTTAATCACGTTATCCATTTCTTCATAAATTGGTGTAGCGTTAGCAATATCAAAAAGCTCATCAATCAGAAATGCATCAATAGCTTGTCTTTGGATATCTACAAACTTTTGATTGGGACATTGAACAGGATCTGAACTAGGTGCAATAAGATATAGTTCAATTCTTCCGAGCCACATCATTGCTCTGAAATAACCTTCAAGATTATATGGCTTTTGTGGATCGTAAACATAATGACCGCGTGGTTTAAATTGACTCCAATCCATAACCCGGCAGGTTGATGAGAAAATTGTTGATGATACACCTCCCTGCTCATCAGAAATCCAGTTAAGAATCGAATCTATCATTACACTGTTTTCAGGATAGTAAGGTGTAGCACTTTCTTCCAGTAAAAGAAGTGGAACAGTCACGTAAATATCAACATCCTTCAGCATTGTAATCATATCAGGATTACTGCTGTAAATGCTGTGTAACTGTCCGATTGAATTTCTCAAACTCCAGAGCAATTGAATTAATCTGTTCTTAAGCAGACCAACTTCCATATCAGACCATAAATCCATGATCTTCAATCAAGGATTTTTCATATTCAGTAAAATTGTAGTAACTATCAAGAGTATCGAAGTAAAGAGCATCTTCGTAATTAGAGTTTATCTGATCTGTGAAATATCCAGCAGGGTGCATCTGCAATAAATCTTCCGTACTCATGTTTTGATGCTCTTGAAGGAACTGCTTGTAATCGTTGATATTAAATACCTGGGAGTAAGTCAGAGATGAAAAAAGAATAAAAAGAAAAATAAACCAGCCGCAATTTGAGTGAGGTTTCATAGTTATTGTACCTCCATTTTTTTTCAAATTTAATAAATGATTTTCATAATATCAATTTCCAAGTTTCAACCGATAATTAACAAAAAGCCCCAATTGATATTGGGGCTTTAACTTTAATGATATTTTTAAATCTCTAAAATCTCAATGACAAACTTGCAAGTATATTCTGACTGATAATTGATTGTCTTACTGGTTGTATACTTGAACCATAATCTTCTGCTACATGATCCCACCAACCGTAAACGTAAGCAACATTAAATTCCATTGCACCTTCTCCCGATCTGATACCAAGACCAGCAGTTAAAAATTTTCTGTCGTATTCTGTTGGCGCATCAGCGACTGGATAAGGAATATACATTGCACCTGCTCTCGCACTAAGTCCGGTAAAAGGAAGTCTGAATTCTGCACCAATCTTCGCGTTAAAAGTTTGAGTATACGTATCAATAATTTTTTTATTCAATGCAGATTGCTCAGGTACTTCCAGGTCTCCGGAAAATTTCATTTGAGTGTAATCAATGTAAGTAATTTCTGCTGTCCCCGTAAGAATCCAGAGATTTACATCTGCAGCAAGTGAAAATTCATACGGTGATTGAATTGTAAATTTATTTTCAATAACTGTATCAATCTGCGTAGTGTAATTTGTTGCAAATTCAGCATTTCCTCTAAAGTAATGATTTTCAGTGACTGAGATGACCGAGGGAGTTTTCACGGATCCGCCAATGCCAATGAAATTAAAGAATCTATAAAGAACACCAATTCTTAAATCGTAACCATTAAATACCCAATCTTTAATATCGTTAATGTAGAATGATTGAAAACCTGCAGTCAAAGGATCGGTCGCAATTGTTCGAATTGAATCAGCATAAGAATCTCTGGAATCAGACTCAGTAAATTCTCCATCTCGGAGATAGCTGCCAACATTATAATTAAAGCTTGCACCAAAGAAAATGTTATAAGCCAACTCACCAGCAACTCCGAATGACCAATGATTTATTCCACCTTCTTCAAGTACATAACCTTCCTGGTTGAGATTACTGTTGAAGATTGTTCGATCACCAAGATATTCATTACTACCGGGATCAAATTCCGGATAACTTAGCAATAATTCGCGGGGAATGTAATTATTGATAGATGTGAGATCTTGAATCAGCGAGCTATTTGTTGAATTGAATCCATTAAACTTTAGAATCCTATTAAAATCTTTCGACCTGTTATATCCAAGCGAAATTACAAAGTTATTTGAAGCTGAATCACTAACCAGTGGAATTACAAGTCCCAATTGATACAAAACCGTTTCAGTTCTTTTACTTAATAATGAATCATTTATGAAAAAAGCCTCATTATTGTAAAGATTAGCACCGACAGACGTGTTTATCGTGAATTTCCTTGCTAAACCTAAAGTTGCAGGATTTAACAGAGTTGCTGTATAAGTATCATTAAAAACCGAGTTTGAATTACCCATACTGAGCGTGCGGGCATCATATATTTGTCCGCTAATAGAAAGTCTTAACGCATCACCAATATTTGGTTTGAAGTAATCTTGTGAATTAATTGACGGTGTGAAGATAAATTGTGAAAGAACGACTAACACAACAAAAATATTCTTTTTCAAAATTTGGTATTCCGCATTATTAGTAAATACTTATAGTAAACGCAGTAAAAATATACGTAAAATCACATATTTAATAGTGTATAAATTTGGTTCTCAACAAGACGGCATTTTAACGAATAGTGAATGAAATAATAATTAGTAATTAAACTTTTAAAAATGAAAAAGCCTCGATAGCGATTACCGAGGCCTAGTGACTCCAAGGGGATTCTGCCGAAGGCATTCCTTTGGAAGAATCCTCTATTTCCGCCTTCTCTGATAATTAAATAAAAAAA
>JALONF010000428.1 GCA_025455085.1 Ignavibacteriaceae bacterium | reverse complement strand
TCAATATACCATTTCATTCGAATGACAATTTTTTATTTGATAAATTTAAGCAAATAATTTTTATCTATAATCTTAAAATCGTTATGAGCACAAAAGAAAAATTCATCCAAGAAATTAAAAACGCTTATTCATTCAAAGAAGATTATATCACTCTTGGCGGCACTATTTATGACGGAGAATGTATCAATAATTTATTTGTAAACATTCCGCTCAAAACACTTAACCGGCATGGACTAATCGCCGGCGCAACCGGAACAGGTAAAACAAAAACTTTGCAGGTAATCACCGAGCAGCTTTCATCTAAAAGTGTTCCGGTGTTAGTAATGGATGTTAAGGGAGATTTCAGCGGGATTGCAAAGCCTGGAACTGGGTGTTCGTCTTCGTGCAACTGTTTTAGAATTTGGCCCAGTTTTGCTTTCTAAAATTCTTGAGCTAAACGATACGCAGGCAAGTTTTGTTTCACTTATTTTTAAATACTGTGATGATACTCAATTACCCTTGCTTGATTTAAAAGATTTTAAACGAGTGCTTCAATTCATATCCAACGAGGGAAAGCAAGATATAGAAAAGCATTATGGCAGTATTTCAACCACCTCCGTCGGCACTATTCTCCGCAAAGTAATTGAGCTTGAACAGCAGGGCGCAGATAAATTCTTTGGCGAAAAATCTTTTGAGGTTGATGATCTTGTTAGAATTGATGAACAGGGTCGTGGGGTCGTTTCAATAATTCGCTTGGTTGATTTACAGGACAGACCAAAACTTTTTTCAACATTTATGCTTTCGCTTCTTGCAGAAATTTACTCTTCCTTTCCGGAAGAAGGAGATCTTCCTCAACCAAAGCTGATAATCTTTATTGATGAGGCACATTTAATTTTCAAGGAAGCTTCGAAAGCATTACTTGAGCAGATAGAAACGATAATAAAATTAATTCGCTCGAAGGGTGTGGGAATTTTCTTCTGCACTCAAAATCCGACAGATGTTCCAGCAAGTGTTCTTTCACAGCTTGGATTAAAAGTGCAACACGCACTCCGAGCCTTCACCGCAAAGGACAGGCAGATGATAAAACTTACTGCCGAGAATTATCCCATATCAGAATATTATAAGACCGACGAGATGCTAACCTCCCTCGGAATTGGCGAAGCTGCAATCACTGCTTTAAATGAAAAGGGATCTCCAACCCCTCTGGCAGCGACTCTACTTCGTGCCCCTCAGTCTAGAATGGATATATTAATTAATGAAGAAATTGATGAACTTGTTCGTAATTCAAAGCTTTTTTCGAAGTACAATGAAAATATCGACAGAGAAAGCGCTTACGAATTGTTGAATCGAAAGATTGAAGTATCAACGAAGGATAAGGAGTTCACTTTACCAAAGTATGATACCCCCAAGCAGCAACGCGGAAGACCGAAGGAAGAAAAAAGCACATTTGAAAAAGTATTAACAAGTTCTACAACAAAGCAAATTGGTAACACAGTGGTTAGAGAATTGGCAAGAGGAATTTTGGGTGTGCTTGGACTTGGCGGCTCAACAAGAAGGCGAAAATGAAAATTAATTGCCTCCCGGTTCATTTTGTGGAGGATTGTCTGATTCAGTGCTACTTGAAGTTTTGAATCTATTTGAGTTTTTGAGGGCCTGAGTAAGCAGATATTCAATTTGCGCATTCATGCTTCTCAAATCATCAGCCGCCCATTTTTCAAGGGCGGCATGAATGTTTTCATCTATTCTTAGCAGAAACTTTTTTTTCTCAGCCATCGCTTTCTTTCTATTTAATAATTAACTACCCGCAGCAGAATTTCTTTTCATCAGTTGCCCAAGATAGAAGCCGAGCATTATTATCCACGGATGTTCATCAATTACTTCGGAACGTTTTTCAATTATGACTTCACTTCTTTCTTTAAAAGAGAAACGACTTAATATAGTAATGAGCAGATCGTTTTCTCCAATATAAATCTCGGCTTGCTTCCTGAAAAACCCAAATTTCATATTTAGTCTAATTCCTCTTGGCAGCTCAAGAACACCCCTGCTTCCCCAAAAATTATTTTTAAAGTGTGCAAAAGGATTTTGATATCCCTTCTTCCTTATATCAACATCACGGTTAAAGAACTCGGATCTGTAAAACTCAAGCTCATCATTACCCGTTTTTAATTCGGCCAGATCGCTGAAAAATTTTGGATACGTCAGCTGAGCAATCAAATCATCGCCTGATCGAAGTTCAAATTCTCTTTTCAAAATACTGTTTTGAAATATCTTCAGTTCGCTGCCGATGTAATCAGATAATTTTTTCATCTGGAAATTCTATTGATATAGCGTTCCAGTATTAATTATCGGCTGCACCTCTGTTTCAGAAACCAGAGCAACCATAAGATTATTTACCATTGTTGCTTTTTTATCCTCGTCAAGCGTAACAATTTTTTGTTCACTTAACATATTAAGAGCCATTTCAACCATGCCTACTGCGCCTTCAACTATTTTCTGTCTTGCTGCAATGATTGCCTGTGCCTGCTGCCTGCGTAACATTGCCTGCGCAATTTCCTG
>JALONF010000427.1 GCA_025455085.1 Ignavibacteriaceae bacterium | reverse complement strand
AAAAAATTTGCCATTATTTATTCTCCCCGGTTTTCTGACCAGCATTTTCATTCATTATGAAATCAACAGGTGCTACAACCATATCAGGTTTTACTTTCATCATTCCCTCAACGATGACTCTGTCACCTTCCTGTAATCCGGAATCGACCACTGAATATTGACCGAAAGTTGTAGAAGTTTTAACAACTCTAAGCTGCACTTTATTGTTTTCATCAACAACAAATACGGTAAATTGTCCCTGAAGTTCTATCATTGCACGCGTCGGAATTACCATAGCATTTTTTCGTTCTTCAACTACTGTCCGGATCTTTGCAAATTGTCCGGGCCTGATAATTTTTCCCTTATTAGGGAATGAAGCTTCGAACTGAAGTGTACCGGTTGTAGGATCAATTTGCCTTTGTGTACAAATCCCATCTCCGGATAGACTGAACCATCCGCAAGAACCATTTCCAGTGGACGTTTGTTTTTTGATTTAAGATTATCGGTCTCACTCAATTTTCTTACAAGATATAGATATTCCTGTTCAGAAATTGAAAAGCGAACATGGATAGAATCAATTCTTGAAATAGTATTAAGAATAACCGGATTTGGTGGTTGGCCTACAAAATCTCCGACTCTAGCAGCAGATATACCAATTAATCCGGAGATAGGGGCTGTAACAGTTGCATAACCCAGATTGATTTGAGCAATATTCAGAGCAGCAAGTGCAGCTTCTAATTCACCTTTTCTGGCTTCGTATGTTGAAACTGCAATTTCAAGATCACGCTTACTGACTGCACCGACTTCTGCCAGAGGAGTGTATCGTTTAACATCATCTTCAGCCTGCGCAAGCAGTGTTCTTACTGATGCAACATTGCCTTGAGCTTCAGCAACCGCCTGCTCATATACAGTCGCATCTATTTTGTAAAGCAAAGATCCTTCTCTTACTTCACTACCTTCTCTAAAGTAAATTCCCTGCAGCCATCCATTAACTCTTGCACGGATTTCGATATCTTCAGCTCCGAGTGTCTGACCAACCCACTCGCGTGTAATGGGAACATCCTTAGCAACAACCTTTGTTACTTTAACTTCAAGAGGTTTCATTTCAATTGCTTCTTCACCACAAGCTGCAACAAGATAGATAAGCAATATGAATAAAGCGAGGGAATGCAGTTTAGATCTTTTTTTTAGATTCATCATCTGAATACTCCTATTATTTTATAAGTTCATTATATTTTCAAAAAGTGATTTTCGCCCTATCAAAACATAATTATAAAATTTTAATATTCTTCATAGTCATCGGTTTGCCACAGATTGAAGTTCTTGTTCATCTTTTTTTTCATTCACCCAGGCTTTCAGCAAAGTATAAGTAACTGCCAGAATAACCGGACCAATAAAAAGACCTACAATACCAAATGCAATCAAACCTCCAATTACTCCAGCAAAAATTAATAGGATAGGGAGATCAGCTCCTCTTTTAATTAAGAATGGACGAATGAAATTATCTGATCCGCCCACAATTATTGTTAAAATAAGTAATACTGTCCCCCAGACTGGATCGCCTGAAGCATACTTCCAAATGACTGCAGGAATTAAAACAGGACCTGCACCTATTTGAGTTAATCCAAGAATAAACATAATAGCGGTGAGTAAGCCTGGCCTTGGAACACCACATATCCAGAGTGCAAGTCCTCCTAAGATAGATTGAATCAGTGCTGTTATTACTACACCCATTGTTACCGCTTTAACCGCTTGTCCTGCTAAGGTTACAATCTCATCACCTCTTTGTCCTGCAAGCCGAACTGCAAATTTTCTTATTCCGTTCACAGCAATTTCACCTTTAGAATAAAGAATTCCGCAGATAATTACTGTTATAAGGAAGTGAATCATAAACAATCCAAAACTTCCGGCTTGAGCAACAAACCATTTAACTACTTCATCCAGAAACGGGACTATTCTCTTAATTATTTCCTCATTATGCATTGAAGATATTTGATTCCAGCCATCAACCAGCTGTGAACCAACTAATGGTATTCCTTTAAACCATTCCGGAGCCGGCTGAACCCGCAAATCTGATAATGCGATAAACCAGCCTCTAATTTCAGGGGCATTAATTATCACAGCTCCTACAACAACTGCAATAGGAATAATAATAACAGCAAGAATCAAAAGCAGCATTACTGTGATAGCAAGTCCTTTCTTGTTCCAAAGAATCTTCTGCAGCAATTCTTGCATTTGTGAGAAAGTTCAATAAAGATACCATAGAAACAATAAAACAAAAAGGGTATAAAATAATCTATGGAGATACTGATTCAATAGCATTTTTAATAGGAAATAAAAAAGAAAGTGAAGTTAAATCCCTTTTAGAAGAATTTCTTCCAAATAAGAAGAATTTGATAGAAGCTGTAAAACCTCAACCTTCACATGATACTCTAACAAACACTGGAGATGAGGCTACTTACCAAGCAATGCTTGCGGGAGTTCCGGGTAAGCTGGATAAGAAAGACCCGAAATTTGAAATGGAAATGGGATACTCTGGAAAAGAAGGATTCGCTAAAGTGGCCACCGCTTTTCGACTCATCGCCAAAATTGAGAAG
>JALONF010000089.1 GCA_025455085.1 Ignavibacteriaceae bacterium | reverse complement strand
GGGAATTTATTGTAAACACTTTAGAATAATGAACTTAGAATCAGTGATTGTGTTGTACACAAATTTTATGGAGGATACAAGTTTTTCTATTAACTTTACGAACCGAATTATATAGTTATTAAAATTATTTTTTGATTAATTGATGCCAGCTAAAAATAAGAACCCAAAACAAAAACCTTCTCCTCCAATTGGTAAACAGGGAGGCAAGCAGCAAGAAAAAGAACCTGACTTTTATACTAAGCATAAAAGTACAATTTGGACTGTAATCGTTCTGATTGTACTCACAATATTTTTTATAATCAATAACACAAGAAAAGTGCCCGATGAGGGCGCCTATCCGCCAAATTATTTAAAGGGGAATTCTGCTAACGGAACTTCAGAATAAATTACTTTGTTTCTAGAAAAAACTATAAAGTGAATTTAACCTGAACAATTCGTTAACAATAAAATTGCAATGAATAAATCTAATCCTGAAATGAAACCCAGAATCTTGATTGTTGAAGATGAGCTTGAAAGTCAAAAATATTTTGAGCTTATTCTTAAGAAGAAATTTGATGTTGATTTTTGCGATACAAAAAAAACGATGTATAGCTTTTTAAGCAAACAGAATTACGATGTTATTGTTATGGATATTTCGTTAAAAGATGGTGTGAATGGTGTGGATTTAATAAAGGAGCTTAAAAGAAATACATCCGAAATAAGTATGCCAATAATATGTCTTTCTGCTCATGCTTTTAGTGAAGATAGGTCGAAAGCTGAAGAGGCAGGAGCTGATATTTATCTAACCAAACCGGTTAAGAGTCAAATACTTATTACTGCTATTAACGAATTGATAGCTATTAGTCTTGAAGAGAAAAAATCAGCTTAGATTCCATCCCTCATAAATCTTGGTTCTTCAAGTGTAAGTATAAGTGATATTCTATGTGAGTCAGGCAGTCGGTCAAGTTCAGATTGACTGAATCGCGCAAACGAATAATCAATGTTCAACTTTGGAAGTCTAACACCTGCACCAGCAGTAAATTGCTTTACATCACTGTAACCGCCTCTTACATAAACGATGTTCTTAATATTCCACTCAAGTCCGGCATGCGCATCAAAACTAACGGGTCCTATGTTAAACTGAGTGGCAAACTGTCTGTTTTCAAAGCGAATATCAAAGTCAACAGCGGGCATAATATATCCGCCGAGTATCTCTGTTATTCTATATGCACTACCTACTTTTAAAGTTGGAGAGATCAACTCATTTGTGCCTGTGCTCCATGCTACAAGTGTTGTAGTTGCATCCTGAAGGTTTCCGCCAACTGATAAGTTTTCAATAGGCATCCAGTATGCCCCGATGTCAAATCCAATTCCGGTTGCGCCAAATTCTGCAATATCTCTTCTGATAATTTTTATGTTAGCTCCCCAGTAAAAATCTTTCCACTGTCTTTTTGCAAAAGTTAAGTAGAATGCCCAATCCTGGTTGCTGAATTCAGTAATCCTGGAGTAATCTAAACGCGCATACATGTTATTAATGTCTGTGATAAGCTGTCCGGTTTGGCCGTCAATCAAAGCATTTCTTGTATCCGGTATTCCATCAACTGCGAGTCTCATAACGCTCAAACCAAAACTCATATCTTCCTGGAAAGGAATTGCTACTGCACCATAATCGTAATTAACAAGGTTGCCAAACTGTTCCGAATGCATCAGGGAAAGCTGTGGGTAATTTATATTAGCTAGACCGGCAGGATTGTAATAACCTGAAGTAACATCATCTGCAATACCTGTGAACGCACCACCCATACCGAGCGGTCTTCCGCCGATTCCGATTGCCATAAACTCACCGGCATATTTACCAAAAACTGTTTGTGCATTTAGAGATGTGAGTGATACCAGAAAGGACAGTGAGATGAAGACTATTTTTTTTAGCATAATAGAAACTCCCGAATGCATTAATTGTTTAAATCCTGATAAAAAGATGGTTAATGAAAATCATAAAGTCAAGGCTATTTTTATGAGATTATAGTTGAAATTCTAGTCTAATTACCTAACCTTCCCCTGATTAGCAACAGCAGCAGCGGCTTTTGCTATTTCTTCCTGATCACCAAGATAATAGCTTTTAATAGATTTCAAATTCTCATCAAGTTCATAAACCAATGGAATTCCCGTAGGTATATTCAACTCAACAATTTCACTTTCGGGGATGTTATCAAGATATTTTACCAGCGCTCTAAGACTATTACCATGTGCAGTTATCAGGACTTTCTTCCCCTGTTTAATTGATGCTGTAATTGTTCCTTCCCAGTATGGAACGAAACGGGCAACCGTATCTTTCAGACATTCAGTCAGCGGTAATTCATTTTCTTTGAGATCAGAGTAGCGTGGATCTTTGCCCGGATATCTTTCATCAGTTTTTTCTAATGCTGGCGGTTGAATATCATAACTTCTTCTCCAGATTTTAACCTGGTCCTCTCCAAACTTTTGCGCGGTTTCTGCTTTATTCAATCCTTGTAATGCACCGTAATGTCTTTCATTTAATCTCCAGTTTCTAATTACAGGGATCCACATCAAGTCCATTTCATCAAGAGTAATCCACAAAGTTCTAATTGCTCTTTTTAATACTGAAGTGTACGCTAAGTTGAAAGTATATCCTTCTTTCTTCAAAACCTGTCCGGCTTTTTTTGCTTCCTGTAATCCTTTTTCTGAAAGGTCTACGTCAGTCCATCCTGTAAAACGATTTTCTTTATTCCAGGTGCTTTCGCCATGACGTAATAAAACTACTTTATACATTTAATCTCCTTTTAAATTCATTAATACTTTCTGCGATAAATTAAATTATTTTTTTGATGATGAGGTTTTCAAAATCATAAACCCTGCTATTCCAGATAATAACGATCCGGATAAAATTCCAATCTTGGCCAAATCCAGTAATGCCGGATCAGCAAATGCCAGACTTGCAATAAATAGAGACATAGTAAAACCAATTCCTGCAAGAATAGCTGCTCCGTACAGATTTTTCCAATTTACACCTTCAGGAAGTGTTGCAAATTTCAACTTCACAGCTAAAAATGAAAATACAAAAATTCCCATCTGCTTGCCGATGAAAAGTCCTAAAATTATTCCCAGGCTGATGGGGCTTAAAAGTGCTGATAAAATGTCAAGGTCCGCAATAGTTACACCTGCATTCGCCAATGCAAAAATTGGGATTATGAAAAATGCAACCCAGGGATGAAGTCCGTGTTCAAATCTTTGTAGTGGAGTCAGAACTTTTTCACAGCTTGCTTCAATAGCCATCACATCGTGCTGCCTATCAGAATTGTTAAGAACATTTTTCCAGTGGTCTCCTTTTGCATCAAAATTTTTGATCAGCTCTTTCACTTTATCGGAAAACTTTTTAGTATCGTAGCGTGAAGTCGCTGGAATTGTAAACGCAAGTATTACGCCTGCTATTGTTGCATGTATCCCTGATTTGAGAAAAGCCAACCAGAGAATTACTCCTAACACAGTATAGGGTACCAGACTTTTTGTCCCAAGTCTGTTTAGAATGATAAGAACGATTAACACTATGGCTGCAATAATCAATGCAGTTGATGAAATTTCGGCAGTATAAAAAATTGCAATCACCATTACGGCGCCAATATCATCTGCAATAGCAAGTGCAAGAATAAAAATTTTCAATGATAGCGGAACGCGATTGCCGAGAAGTGCCATTAATCCAACTACAAAAGCTATATCTGTGGCCATAGGAATTCCCCAGCCGTTAGCACCTTCACCGCCGGAATTAAATATTGTATAAATAATCGCAGGTACAACCATTCCGCCTAAAGCTCCGGCGATTGGAAGAGATGCTTTTTGAAGTGAAGAAAGTTCGCCAACTAATAACTCTCGCTTAATTTCCAACCCTACAGTGAAGAAAAAGATTGCCATCAAACCATCGTTTATCCAGTAGTGAAGTGTATAGTCGAGGTTCAATAAATTACCGAGACTCGTAACCAGAGGTGTATGCCATAGATGGTGATAGGACTCGGACCAGGGCGAGTTAGCCCATACAAGAGCAATTACAGTACATATCATTAATAAAATTCCACCGCTGGCTTCCTGGTGAAGAAATTGATTGATTGGTTTTAGTAATACTTCAATTGGTTCTTTTTTATGCTGCATAATGTTTCTAATCTTTTATTTTAAATTAATGCAAGTTCTTTAAGAATTACAATTCCGGCAGCGATTGTAAATACAGATGCAATAGTGCTGATTAAAACAATATTGCCTGCAAGTTTGCTGTTGGCCCCCATTGCTTCAGCCATTATAAAGCTAACTATTGCTGTTGGCGAAGCGAATAAAACAAACATAATTCCCAGATCCAGTTCTCTGAATCCATAATAGTATGCACCCAAAGTCAATATTAATGGAACCAGAATTACTTTTATTGCGGAAGAAGTGAAAGCTAATCCCTGGGCTCTTTTAATATTCTGAAGATTGAGTGAACCGCCAATTCCTACCAGCGCTAATGGAAGAGCAAGTTCAGAAAGAAAACCAACTGTTGAGTTAATAACTGAAGGAATTATTATTTTGAAATATGAAAAGAGCAAACCTACTATCACCGCAACGATCAACGGATTTAATACAATTTCAATAATCGTTCCTTTAAGATTTAATTTTTTTTCTTTGCGAAGAGGAACCGTTAGAATTATTACAGCTAGAATATTGTAAAGCGGCAATATGAATGCAAGTACAAGAGCGGCTTTACCGAGTGCAAAGTTTCCGAATAATTTGGAAACTATGGCAAATCCTACAATAGCAAAATTACTTCTGTATGCACCCTGTACGAAAACACTCAAATTTTTTCCATCTTTAATAAAAGGAATTGAAACAATCCATACAATAAAAAAGCTGAACAATGTTGCTGCGTAAATGTAAATTATCTGTTTAAAATCAATTGCCTCACTAAGATCTATTTCAACAATGTTAATGAATACAAGTGCCGGGAGCGAAACGGAGTAAACAAACCTGGAAGTTACTTCAACAAAATTTTCATTAATTACGTTGATTCTTTTTACAAAGTAGCCAAGTGCAACCAGCAGGAACACCGGTGCAACCACATTTCCTGTGAAGATTATGTTTTCAATCATTTAATAGCAATCCCTTCATACATATATCCGACAATTTTAGGATCACGTTTTATATAGTAGTTTTTTAAATCAATTATTTTTAATCCCGCAGTCGTAATTAGCATTTTCATATCTCTGTTAAGATTACATCCATCAGCCCAGATATTTTGAAGCGGATTTAATCTGTGCTGCCATTTTTGTGTTTTAGGATTATCAGCCAGACCGTGTTCAAGGAAATAATACTTCCCTCCAGGTTTTAGAACTCGATGAATTTCTTTCAGAGCTGAGTTAATATTTTTTATGCTGCACAATGTATATGTACTTGCAACTGCAATCAAACTATTATCAGGAAAGGGGAGTGATTCACTGCTTTGTTCTAATAATTCAATTTCGATTCTGCCATTATTTATTTTTTTTTGTGCTTGTTGAAGCATTCCTTTATTGGCATCTATTCCAATTATCCTTTTAACATTTTGAGGATAAAACTTTAAGTTGATTCCTGTTCCAAATCCAATTTCAAGAATTTCTTCTTCTGCTATTCTACTTAGAATACTTTTTCTTCCTTCGTTAATCTTTTTAGAATCCATCGAGTAGTCATAAAAGAAAGGAATTATTGCATTTGAGTAAAATCCCATCAATTCAAACCTTCAATCTTCTTTTTGAATAAAGATGGTACAGGTGCTGTCTTTCTTTTTTCATAATTGAAGAAGACGATACCCGTTTTAGCAAGAGCAATTTCTTTTCCGTAATTTTTATTTGTTAAGCGGTAAACAATATCGCATCCAATACCTGTGAAATCATTAACTGCAACTTCAATCAACAGCTCATCACCATAAAATCCTTCTGATTTATATTGAATTACAGAGTCTATCATTATAATTCCTGAACCTTCAACATTGGACTCCGAGTAGCCAAGATGATTTAAGAATCTCACTCTTGCTTCATGAATAATTGAAAGTAAAGAATCGTTACCAAGGTGTCCGCCATAGTTAATATCCGTTATTCTGATTGGAATCTCAGTACTGAAAATGAATTTATCTGGTGTCTCAATTTTAATTCTTGGCATTAAAATCTCTAATCTTGTGCGTTTTTGAAACTAAAATTAAACAATATTTTATTGACCTGAATAATCTTTTCAGGTCAATATTTATTAAACCTGAATGTAGTTTGAATTGTCTAATCAATTGAATTAAGTTTCCTCCCACAAAATCTGAGGTATATTATGAAATTGAAAATAAGCATTATTTTTCCACTGCTAGCAGTAACTCTACTTTTAATTGGATGCCAATCAGAAGTTAACTCACCAGATCGGAATGAATTATTGAATGATCAACTAAGCTATGAAACAGTTGATAGCGACCTTGCTTTGATGAAAGATGGAGGGATGCCGCTTGATAGTGCAGCAGGAGTTTTTTCAATCGGTTGGAATGAAATCTTCAGACCATTCATGGATAGCTCAAGGATAAAAGGAATGGCCTTTGCAGTGGCGTTTGGAGAAAGACCGACTGACCTTCCACACTTCAGAAAATTTGGATTAGATATGGGAGAAATATTTATAAACTATTCCGGTAATCATATTGAAATGCATAAAAGATTTCATGAGAGAAGAGGAACAGCTTACAGTTTATTTAAAAGACCGTTTGGAAATTCAGAAAACTTGCTTGAGTATATTCCAAATACTGAATATCAGTTTGAAGTAACTGGTTCAGAATTTTTTGCGCCGATTACAATTTCGCTAACTTCCCCAAATGCTCTTATGGATATTACCAGTCCTGCTAACGGACAGGTGATTGATCCAACCCAGGACCTTACAATTAATTGGGAAGGCGGAAAAGAAGGAAAAGTTGGAGTTAGATTAATGCCTCATCTCAGACCACACAGAGGTCCCGGAGGTGGTCCCGGAAGAATGGAAGAAAATCATCCTCCTTTTGATAAAATAATTTTTGTAATACTAGATACAAACACCGGCACGTACACTTTTTCTGCTGAGCAAATTCAAATACTCCTAAATGGTATTCAGGCTGATGGCTTAATGTCAGAAGTTTCGCAAATGGATTTTGGTGAAGTTGAACACGAGAACGGAACACTACGTACCGCAATGCGAAACGGTAACAGTGTGATGATGAGAATTCAGTAATAAAGAATAAAATATATTTTATGAAGCCGCTCTTAGTAGCGGCTTTTTTATTGCGGTAATATTTGTTAAACAATTATTTCAAAAAGTAATTGAAGATTTTGAGGATTTTAGTTGTAATGATTGAAAATTATGTGAAAGTTTAAACTCAAAAAAATAATTTATCCTAGCAAATAGATGAAAAATGGGTATAAATTATTTGACAATTAAAGGAATATACAATGACACAAGCAAGAACAATTCAAATTTTTCTCCCGGATGGAAACGCACGAAGTATTAGGATTGCAGATATTACAAGTCGAACAGTTCAGGCAATTC
>JALONF010000088.1 GCA_025455085.1 Ignavibacteriaceae bacterium | reverse complement strand
AATAATCTGAAAGTTAAAATACTTATCAGAATCAGAACGAACAAAACCTATTTTTACTTGAGAGTTAAGTGACTTTGCGATATAACTATAATACAGAACTTCATCACGATTGGCATCAATTATAACATCAAACCGCATACTGGATAATTTTTCAAGCATTTTTTTTGAAGGAAGCTTAAACTGAGTTTCATCCTTTAAACCGTGTTCAATTGCGTTAGTTTTAAAATAAGGTTGAAGCAGACTGACTCTAAAATCATAAGTCATAACAACAATATTTTTTCTTTGCTCTCTTAAATAATCAAGAATAGGAAAAACAAATCTGAAATCGCTTTCTTTAGCAGGCATAAGAATTAGAAATGAATAAGTTTTAGCAAATATTGAAGAAAAATTTCTCTGGCTGAATTCTTTGCCCGGAACTCTTCGCTTGACAATAAATCTTGCAGCACGTTATTTTATTGTTGCAATCATTTCAATTCTGCTTCAATGATTTTTTTTTGAAACTCAATTTCATCTAAAATTTTTATACCCAAAGTTTTTGCTTTATCTAATTTCGAACCCGCTTTTTCACCTGCCAAAACATAATCTGTTTTTTTACTCACACTGGAAGTTACATTACCGCCATAGTCAGTGATTTTTTCTTCTGCCTGTTCACGTGTAAATGAGGTTAAAGTGCCTGTAAGCACAAAGCTCTTGCCCTTAAAAAAGTTATCTCCCACAATAATAGTTTTAGCTTCAGTAAAACTAAACTTTAAGCCGGCTTTTTTCAATTCCTCAATAATTTTTTTATTATGACTATCGCTAAAGAATTTTATGACGCTTTTACTTATGCTTTCACCGATTTCATAAACTTCTGTTATTTGCTCCTCTGTAGCTGACATTAATGAATCAAGTGATTTGAAATGAGCAGCCAGCTTTTTAGCTGCTCCTGAACCAACATAGCGGATTCCAAGTGCAAATAGAACTTTATCAAACGGCTTTTCTTTGCTTCGTTCGATTGACTCAAGAAGATTGGAGATACTTTTTTCTCCCAGCCTCTCGATAGCTACCAAATCATTTTTAAAATTTTTGAGTTTATATATATCACTATAGGTTTTCAAAAATCCTTTTTCAACAAATAAATCAATCAATGATTCTCCAAGTCCCTCAATATCCATTGCACCGCGTGAAGCAAAATGCTCTAACCTGCCTTTTATCTGATCGGGACACTCACTGTTTTCACAATAAAAAGCAACTTCCCCTTCCGGTTTGAATAGCTTGGATCCACAAGTGGGACATTTTTCTGGTGGCTTTGTTTTTTTGCTATTTGCTGGTCTCTCCTTCAAGATGACCTCAACAACTTTAGGAATTACGTCACCGCCCTTTTCAATAGTGACTGTATCACCAACACGGATATCTTTTCTTCCTATCTCATCAAAATTATGAAGTGTTGCTCTGCTGATTGTTGAACCTGCGAGGAGCTTCGGTTCAAGTTCGGCAACTGGTGTTACCGCACCCGTTCTTCCGACCTGCCAGGTTATTGACTTCACAATTGTAAAGGTTTGCTTGGACTTAAACTTAAATGCTACAGCCCATCGCGGTGCTTTTGCAATACTTCCCAATATTTCCTGCTGATTTAAAGAGTTTACTTTAATAACTGCACCGTCAATTTCGTATTTCAACTTCTCACGAAGTATTTCAAATTCCTTACAAACTCGAATAACTTCTTCTATGCTTTTGCATTTTTTAAAATGCTCATTAACTTTAAATCCAAGCTTCCGAAGTATAAGAAGATTTTCTTCCTGAGACTTCAACTCGTCTCCTGAGCTTATGAGACTATAAGTAAATGTATTGAGTGGTCTTCGGGCAACAATCCTGGGATCCTGTAATTTTAACGTTCCTGCGGTTGAGTTTCGTGGATTTGCAAATGTTTTTTCACCCTTTTTTTCTCTTTCTTTATTCAGCTTTTCGAAATCGGCTATGTTCATAAAAATTTCGCCGCGAACTTCAAAGTCAATAAGCTTATACGGAATAGATTTATCTTTTTTTATTTTTAGCGGAACAGACTTAATCGTTCTGACATTATTAGTTATCTCTTCTCCAATTGTTCCATCACCACGAGTAGCCGCTGTTTTCAGCAATCCATTTACATAATTTATACTTACTGATGCACCATCAATTTTAAGTTCAACGAGATACTCCACTTTTTCATTTTCATCCAATCCATCTTTTACTCTTCTGTCAAAATCAAATAACTCTTCTTCGGAATATGTGTTTGAAAGACTGAGCATGGGAATTTTATGTTCAACAGGTTTAAAATCTTTTGTGAGATCACTTCCAACTCTTTGGGTTGGTGAGTCAGTTGTAATAAGTTCGGGGTGTTCCTTTTCAAGTGCTTCTAATTCCTTTAAGAGTTTATCATACTGCTCGTCGCTGATTGCCGGTTGTGCGAGGACATAGTACTTATAGTCGTGTTCCCTGATTTGCTCTTTTAAGTCTTCAATTCTTTTTTCGATAGATAGCATTTTAATCTGTCTTTATTATCGGCGGGAAGTTTAGCCTTTGAATACCACTTCGTGTTATTTCATAATGTCTTACAGAACCTCGTTTTGCGTCAAAGTTAAGAAGCTGATTATCCAGCCTCAACAGGATTACTCCCGAGTTGCCAAGCGTGAATTTAAAATTATCAGCAGCGTGGATTGTTTTTGTACTTTTCGGGTAAAGAAGGAAGTCCTCTTTCCTAATATCATCATATATAACCATTACCCATGCTGAATCGAGAGAATCAGCATTGACAAACTGCAGTGTCAGACTATCGGAATTCATTGTAGTTGCCGGTGTTTCTTCAGTCTCCTTCTTAACCTGATAACGGTCTTTGGTTTCTTCTAAAACTTTTTCGTATGGTAATTCCTCTACAACTATCGTCGAGCTTCTATTCATAAAAGCAAAAAACACTATAACACCTGCGAGAATAATTCCCGCCGCATAAATTAAAACTCTAAGTTTCTTTTTCTTCTCATCCGATTTATCAGGCGTTTTTGAAGAAAGAGCGCTTCCATCAAGAATGGGTGTAGACTTTGTTTTATCTAACTCAAGCTGCGGTTTGCTTATTTCAATCTTTTGCTCGAGCAGAGACTTTGGTTCATCATCTTCAATAACTTTCCCTGATCTTGCGGCTTCAAACTTTTTTATGGTTTCCTGCTCATCCAGATCAACAGCTTTAGCATATTGCTTTATAAAAGCTTTCACGTAAAGTTCTGGCAGAAAATTAAAATTGCCGTTGTCAATGGCTTCAAGGAATTTAAAATCAATGCGTGTTCTGGCTGCCATCTGTTGGAGTGATACTCCTTTTTTCAGCCTCGCTTTTCTTAACTGTTCAGCAAACCTGTCAAGCATTTAAAATATATTTTTATTTTTTTGAAAGAAGAATATTTAAGAAACCCTCACAAGCCTTGCCGCAAAAGCTCCATCTGTCTTGTGAATATGCGGCAATGTCTGAATACATCCGTTTTCATCCACCAGTTCTTTGGGGAACCTTTCATTTGCATTTTCAAATCTGAAATTAGAATTCTCATCAATAAACTTTTTTACTATATCAAAATTTTCTTCCGGCTCAATTGAACAGGTGCTGTAAACTATAACTCCCCCAACCTTAACCAGTGATGCAGCTTTTGTCAGAAGTTTATACTGGACAACATTTAAATTGCGGATATCGAACAAATCCTTTTTCCACTTTATATCCGGCTTTTTAGAAAGTGTTCCGGTTCCAGAACATGGTGCATCAACAAGCACTCTGTCAAATGGTAAACTTTTATACTCAAGTGCATCAGCTTCTACTATTCTAACACAATCAACATTAAGTCTGGTCATATTTTTTTGAAGCAGCTTAAGACGACTTTCAAATCGGTCAACTGCAACCACTTCTCCTCTTGAGTGCATCAATGCAGCAATATAGGCTGTCTTACCGCCTGGTGCTGCACACATATCAAGTACACGATGACCTTCCTGGACATCAAGCAGTCTGCAGGCAAGTCCGGCACTCTCGTCTTGAATATTAAAATAACCCTTTGCATATAAGTCCCAGGCAGTGATGTTTGTAAGATTCTGCAGTTTGAAAAACTCTGGAAGATAAGCACCCTGTCGGTATTTCAAACCAACACTTTCAAGTAGAGTTTTAAATTCATCTGGTTTAGTTTTTAGTGCATTGATTCTGAGAGTCAGGTATGGTTTTTCATTATTTGTTGTTAAAAGTTTTTCGGTGTCCTCTCTTCCAAATCTCGTAAAATATCTTTTAACCATCCAGGATGGATGTGAGTAATAAGCAGTAAGGTAACCTAGCAAATCTTCTTCAGGATCAGGATATCGTATTGAATTTTTACTTCGGATAATATTTCTCAGTACAGCATTTACCAGATCGGCAGGTTTTTGCCCTTGAAGCTTTTTAACAAATTCAACAACTTCGTTTACAGCAGCATAATCTGGCACTCTATCTAAAAATAAAACCTGATAAAGTGCAACCCGAAGAGCATTTTTTAAGTTAGGAATAGCTTTTGAAAAAGTTCCCTTGTAAAAACCATTTAGTATCCAGTCGAGTCTTCCCTGCCATCTTACAACACCGTGGACAATTTCGTACAGCAAAGCTTTATCCGGTCCGCTCATTTCCGTGCTTTTCATTTCGTTGTCGAGCATTCTTTCAAGATAGGAATCGGTTCTGTCTATTCTATTAAGAATTTTTATTGCCAGACCTCTTACGCCCTGGTATAAATCTACTATGCTATGCGACTCTATTTTAACATCTGAATTATTCTTTTCCTGATCCACTAATAACCTCTTTTACTTCTATCTTCTTTTGTAAGATTGAATACAACCTCGAACATCTCTTCATCTTCTTTTTTGAATTCTCTATTTCTGCGCGCAAATACAACTTTTGCTGTTTCAACTGCTTTGGCAAGCTTGTATTCAAGCATCGATTCATTTCCACCCCATCCGAATGAGGGAAAATATTTTGGAGGAAAGCCTGCACCAAAAACATTGCTCGAGAATCCTACGACAGTTCCTGTATTAAACATTGTGTTAATCGCAGTCTTTGAATGATCACCCATCATCAATCCAACAAATTGTTTCCCTGAATTTATTCTTTTTCCATTTACCTGGACAGTGATTGAGCCATAATTATTTTGCAGATCGCTGTTATTCGTATCAGCACCAAGGTTTATCCAGCTTCCAAGATAGGAATGTCCAAGAAATCCTGAATGCTGTTTGTTTGAATAAGGATGGATTATTGTATCTTCAACCTCGCCGCCAATCTTACAAACTTTTCCAATACTAACATTCGGATAAATTGTTGCACAGCTTTTGATTTTGGATGATTCACCAATAAAGCAAGGCCCCTGGATTACTGCATTCGGGAATATTGTTACATTCTTTTCAATAAAGATTGGCCCGGTTGAGGCATCGAGAACAACTCCGGGTTTTATTTCAACATCTTTACCAACGAAAATATTTTTCTTGTTTACAAAGTTGACTCCGGGGTAATTCTTTTTTGCGGAAGACTTACTCTTTGTATACGACTTGAAATCATTCTGAATTTCTTTTCCGTTCTGATAAACAAGATCCCATAAATAGCTTGCAAAATTAATTTCAACTTCATCCGTGGGTAAATTCTTAAATGCTTCTGCATTAATAATTTCAATTTTGTCTAAAGACAAATCTTTAATCCTTTTTGCTGAAATTCTCGCAGCAACAATTATCCCTCTCGAAATAAATACTTTTTCTTCATTTGATTTTACTGATAAAATATTTTTCAGGTTTGATGGAGTGATAATTCTCCCATTAATAAAAAGATAATCATCATCATCGAATTGGTTTACTTTACATTTTGGATTTTCTTCCCTGACAAATGTTTCAAGATATTTACGACATTTGAGTACGACTTTCTCTTTAGGAAAAGCACGCATGATTTTCTCCTTTAGCGTGGTCATTCCACAAACTAAATCAAAGACCGGTCTTGAATAGATTAGCGGTTCGAAATTAAGATATTGTTCGTCCTCAAAAATGCAGATGGGCATATAAATTTCTTTTTATTTTTTTGAAATTTAACACTTTTTGAGTTAAGAATCTTGGGCTGGAGCAGGTACCAATTCTGTTTCAGTCACATTGCTGACAGTTGCTGTTTTTCTTGAAAGGTACGCATACATTGCCGGCACTACGAAGAGAGTAAGAAATGTTGAAAAGATAAGTCCGCCAATAACAGCAATACCCATCGAAACTCTGCTTTCGGAACCTGCACCGAGTGCAAGTGCTATCGGAAGAATTCCCAGAACAGTTGAAAGACTTGTCATCAATATCGGTCGTAAGCGGGAAATTGCTGCACTGATAACTGCTTCTGTTTTTTCCAGTCCGGCGGCTTTCCTCTGGTTAGCAAACTCAACTATCAGAATTCCGTTTTTAGTTACCAAACCAATCAGCATAATGATTCCAATCTGACTGAAGATGTTCAAAGTTTGACCAAAATACCAGATTGATATCAGCGCACCAGCTAATGCCAGTGGAACAGTAAACAGAATTATAAACGGATCTCTGAAACTTTCAAACTGCGCTGCAAGCACAAGATAAATCAACCCAAGTGCAAGTATGAATGCAAACAAAAGACTCGATGAGCTTTCCATAAAATCTTTTGATTCTCCATCAAGAGAAGTGGCAAATGATTCATCCAAAACTTTATCTGCAATTTCATTCATTGTTTCTATTCCTTCGCCCAAAGTTCTGCCCGGAGCTAATCCTGCGGAAACTGTGGCTGAGACGTACCTGTTAAATCTGTAAAGCTGTGGCGGTGCACTTTGTTCTTCGGTGAAAACTACGTTATCGAGCTGGATGAGTTCTCCATTGTTGTTTTTAACATAGGTTGACTTCAAATCGATCGGTGCATCTCTGTTTTCTCTTGAAAATTGACCAATCACCTGGTACTGCTTTCCGTCTTTAATGAAAAAACCAAACCTTTGTCCGCTGAATGCTGCCTGAATTGTTTGAGCAATATCAGAAGTCGAGACACCAAGTGTTCGGGCTTTTTGCCTATCGATACTTAACTTCAATTCCGGTTTATTAAATTTCAAGTTAGCGTCAACGATAGTGAAGATCGGATAATTTCTTATTTCGTCAAGAAACTTTGGAAGGAATTCTTCCAGCTTTTCGAAATTTGGCGCTTGAATTACAAACTGAACAGGTAACCCTCCGCGTCTTCCACCGCCAATTGTCTGCTGTTGAGTTGCGAAAGTTCTGGCCCCGGTTAGTTTAGCAATAACAGGGGAAATATCATCCGCAATTTGCATTTGTGTTCTTTTACGTAAGTGAGGCTCTACTAAAATGGCTCCGGCAAATCCCGAGTTCACCGAACTCGATGCACCAAAACCAGGAGAAGTGACAGAAAATATTCCGTCCGTTTCGGGGATGCTGTCTCTCAAAACCTGAATAAGATTATCCATGTAAAAATCCATATACTCAAAAGTTGCCCCTTCAGGAGCGATAGCATTTATAGTTATTCTGCTTCTGTCTTCAATTGGTGCAAGTTCAGTTGGAATATTCTGG
>JALONF010000087.1 GCA_025455085.1 Ignavibacteriaceae bacterium | reverse complement strand
GTAAAGTTGTTTGCTGATTGCCTGAGATTGCGGGTTTGAGCCGAAGTTAATACTTCATAAACGATGGTGTAAAAAATAAAAAATGAACTGCCAAGGATTATTACGACAATCAAGAAATTGATTAACAATATTCGGAGGCTGATCTTCATTTTTTAATTTAAAGAAATTAATTTTTCTTTTGAATTACTTTTCTGATGGTTGAAAGAAGTTCATTAAAATTGTAAGGTTTGCAAAGAAAATCGGAAGCACCTAATCTTGCAGATTCAATAGCGCTTTTTACATCTGAATGGGCAGTTAAAATTATTATTTTGGGTTTGATGCCCGGCTGGATATTAATTTCACTCTGCACATTAAATCCATTTTTCCCGGGCATATTAAGGTCAAGAAGTATGAGATCTGTTTTATTCTCTTTTAGAAATTCTGCTACATTTTCTCCGTCTGTTAAATAGTTGGTTTCATACCCGACTGCACTTAATTCATCCGAAAGAAAATTGCATAGATTAATATCATCATCAACTATTAAAATTGACTCCATTGTTAAGGTGTGTCTTCGCCGGAGCTTTCAAACTGATAATACTTAATCCTGTTTCTTCCAGCATCCATATCTCTCTTTATAACATTTTCCCACTGTGGATTTTCAAATCTTTCCTGAAGTGTAGGAATAAGCTCTGTCTTTAAGAGTATAACAAGTTCTTTCTTACGAACAGTGGTCAGATCGTAGCCAGTTAGGTACCTTATACCAAACACCCACCATGGAAGATCTTTTAAGAATGGAATGCCATTACGCACAACTACTTCTTCATTTAAAAATAATCCACCTATTGCGGTCTCCTCGCCGTCCAGCATTAAAACTTGTGTGGCAGCTGTTGTTTTTCTTATTTCAGTAGTCAGCTCAGAAGTTTGGAAAGAACTCCGCTCAACCGAGATATTCAATAAAGCATAATCTAATCCGCCTTCTTTATGAATGTAAGGCGTAACTATTATAATAGTTCCGGTCGGAAAGAATTTTTCAGTAGTGTTCCCCGCAAAATCTCTTGTTCTGACTGAAAAATCTGAACCTATCTGTATTTTACCTTCGTTTCTGTCCCGAACAACTATGCTTGGGTTTGAAATTATTTCACCTAGATTATTACTCTCAAAGAATTTAAATACAGCCGTGGCCTGTCCAAAAAAATCGCCAATCTGGAAATTAGAATTGATACCAAGTTTCATTTCGGGCTCAAGCCCTTGCTGTTGTTGTTGACCTCCGCCTTGAGCATCTGGATCTCTTTCAGTTTCAGTTCTCAAAACACCAGCAACATTTGTCTGTTCACCAGATAGTAAAAATCTCCAGTCAAAACCAACTTTTCTGGCTTCCACAACATCTATTTCAACAAATACGGCAGATATTCTAACTTCACGTTGGGTGACTGGTGCAAAGGTCTCTGGAGTTTTATCAAATTCTTCCTTTGCCTTAGACCTGACTATAATAACATCTTCTTTCATCTCGTACTCGAGACCGGAAAAATTGACAATCATAAGCAGTGCCTTATCATAAGGCATATTGGTAATCTCAATACCAATAGGATCTTTCTTTTCAACAGTTGATACAATCCTCCTTCCGGAAACACTCTCGCTTACCTTACTAAGCAATTCAATTGCCTGGTCAAAGGGAAGTGTTTCAGACATAGTCACCAGCTCGTCCGGATTCTGGGATGTTTTAAATCTACGCTCCCAATATTCCTGTGGAGAGGCTTGAAGGACGATGAAAAGTGATATTACGAAATAAGTTATTATATTTTTCATGCTAATACTCTTATTTTTTATTTAAATTTCTGTCTAATTGCAGTGTTACTTGTTCGATAATTCCACCCTTATTCAGGATGAAACTGACGGTGTTGTTGTCATAATCAATTTTGGTCAGGTATCCCAGGTAAACCTGCTCGCCTTCCCAAACTAAATAGGTGTTCCCTTTGGTATCCGCCACGAAAGCTCCTTCAGGAATTAATGCAAGTAATCTGGCACCCTGAACATCAAGTAAATTGTCCACGTTTGGTGGAATTTCGTTTCTTATAAGCGGATAGAATGCGTCGTAGATTGGCCCCGTTGCAAGATTATTTTCAACATATTCTGCCGGGGCAAACCTGTTATCTAGAGAATAATAAACCTGTGCAATAAGCTCAAAGTTTACAAGAAATAAAGGTACCTCTTCATCTGTCTTTACGAGGTTAGTAAGTGAAAGCTTATTGATCTTTTTAAGTTCCTTGCTTTGCTCGATTGCATAAACCATCTTATAAACATCATTATAGTTGCCACCACCGGTCAGCTTATACTCATGAAAGAAAAACTCCTTGTCGGGCGCCTGCCTGAGGTACTCAACATTCACCGTAGTTTCTTTCGGGAAATCAGCAACAACGTTATTGATGAAATTATAAAACTTGATTGAGGAAATGTTTTGCGGAATATTAAACTCCCTGTTGGCAAGAATTGAATCAAGCTCAGCTGACCTTCTTTCAAGTTCCTGATAACGGTTGTCTAATTCTACCGGGTCATAAACATTTTTGTTTAACTCATCAAGTTTTTCCTGTCTTTCTGATATATCCCCCCGTTGAACCACAAAAATATAAATACCGCCTGCAACAAGGATGATTATCAGTAGTGCAAGAACACTAAGAGTGCTAATCAATTTCTTATTCATTTTGATACTTCTGATTTGAAATTTTAAAATTTAAATTGTACCTGTATGCACTCCTTTCACGCAACTCTTCGTATAGCATACTTTGCAGCACCGCATCATTAATTGAATAAGCAAAATCTGTAAGTGAATTACGCGTTAAAGAATATCCTTCCGCATTAACCTGGTCTCCCTCACTACTTAATTTAGAGAGCCACAGATTATTACTGTTTTGGCAAAAACCAGAGACCTGTTTAATTAATTTCTTCCAGACTCCGGCTCCGGCAGCGGCGGAATCCAAAATAGCCACCGTCTGACCAAAACTTCCAATTTTCCCCTCCAAATTGGCAATCTTGACCAAGACCTCCTGGTTCTGCCTCATAAGAGTTGTTTTAGCCTCAATTTCCTTATCCAGTTCGGAAAGAGTTCTATTGTTATTCAATACTTTTTGAGTTATGAAAAATGCTGCAATAAATAAAAGCGGTAACAAAGCATATCCATGCCAGGAGAACTGAAAGACTTTTTGTTCTTCTTTAATATACTTTGGTAAAATATGTAATCCATGGTGTTCTTTGTTTAGTTCATCATAGTAATCAATGGCTACTGCTACCGGAATGCTATAGGTAGAAAATTTTTCCTTTGTTTCATCATTCAGTGCCGATAAATCAAGATCATCAAATTCCAAGCGGCTTACATTTGCTTCGGGGAAGGTTCCATAAAATGACAATATTATATTTTCAGAGTCATCTTCTCCGCATACAATAATATTATCAAGAGATGATATTCCGCCATTTTCCATCTCGAGTAATATCTTTGAAAAATAAACATCATAAGTATGAAGATTTTGAGTTCCTATGTCGAGAGTAGTTCCGATATGCTTTATTCTTCGTCCCTGCAGGAAAATCAGCTTACTGTATTCCTTGCCGATATAAACAACCAAAGAATGATCATCAGGGAAAAACTTTTTCCTCTTTGCAACATAATAAGCTAGTGACAGGTCCGAGCTTTTAATGGTCGGAATATTGTAGCCTCTTTTACCTTTTTGTCTTGCAAGTGAATTAATCATACTTGCGCAAGGAATATTTTCAGTTACAAAAACGGCAAGCAGAGCTTTATCCGAAAGCTCAACGTAATCAATGCTTGTTTTATCTACCACAATATTCTTTGTTTCAAGAATATCGTTAATAATCTCCTGTTTTAATTTTGCCGGATTAGGCGGTCTGTTACCCTCATATAGATGATAATAGATATTGGGCTCCGTTAAGGCAGGAAGAAAGAGGTGTTTACTTAGATTGAAGCTGCTGAGCGCTGAGCTAAATTCGTTCATCCCCGAAAGATCTAACTCACCTTTAGAAGATAAAGATTCATCTAATCCTTCTATGTCTAAGGATTCCTCTTCCACCCGAAAACCACCACCGGGCTTATCTAAACTGGTAGAAGATTTTGAATGACTAACTGAAGCTGTTTTTAAGACCGCCGGTTTTCCGGTCGCTGTATTTTTGCTTATAACAGCCAGCTTAACGTCATTACTTTCACAATAAATTGCAATTACTGGTTTCATTTTGCTGACAACAATTGGTTTATTCTTGTTTTATTATTTGAAAAAGTTATCGCTGTATCGACCGATATTCTTTTTTGATCATAAAGGCGCTTTAAATCCTGTTCCATTGTGAGCATACCCATTGGCCCACCCTGGTTTATCATCATATAAATTTCACTGAGATTGTTGTTTTTAATAGCAGCTTTAACGCTTGGCGTCATTATCAATACTTCTTTGGCTAATATTATTTTTCCATCGAGGCTTGGAACCAGTTTCTGGGATATAACCGAAACTAAAACATCTGCTAATCTGTTCCTGACTCGTTCCTGCTCATGTGCATCCACTTCTGCTATAATTCTTTCTATTGATTCAGTGGCTGATGATGTGTGTAATGTTGAGAAGACTTTGTGACCGGTATCTGTTACTTCAAGAGCTGCCATAATCGTATCAGGATCTCTCATTTCACCTATTATTATAATATCCGGATCCTGTCTTAAAGATTGTACCACGCCTTCTTTGAAAGACAGAACATCTCTTCCCACTTCTCTATGCTTAATCAAACAAAAGTTTGAACTATGAACGTACTCTATAGGAGCAGCTATTATAATTACGTGAGCCGGATCAAACTTGTTATGATAATCAACAATTGAATCGAGTGTGGTTGACTTACCTGATCCGGTAATTCCGGTTACCAGAGTTAAACCGAATTTAATATAACTATGACTTAAGTATTTAACAGCATTCTGATGAAAGTCGAGTGAAGCAAGAGGGCGGATGTTAGTATTGATAGCTCTCATACTGCAAGCGAGCGTATCAAGATCAAAATATGCATCAGCTCTAAATCTTACATTAATTTTCCTTCTTTCATAAAAAAATGTGTAGCTGAAATCAAGGTTTCTGGTTGCTGCAATATATTTCTTCTGATTTGAGTTAAACATATTGGCAATCAATAAAGCGGATTCATCTTCAGTTAATTGAGGAAGGTCTTTTACCCTTTCCAGTTTTCCATATATTCGCATCCATATATAGCCTTCATTACCATGTCCGCCAATCTCAATATCCGACGCGTCTCTTTCAATCATTGAGGTGAGAATTCTATTAATAAATTTTCTTAAAAGAACTATATCATCTTCTTTGAGCTTGCCGCTGTTCTCCAGTATGTATGCTACACGATCCGGCCCATATACGGACTCAGGAATTTTTGAACAAAAATCTGATAGAATCTTTTTTTCTTCTTTAACTATCAACTTACAACTTTCTATTTAGCTTTTTAGTTACCACTAAGGTTAAGTTACTAACATATTTTATTCCAACAGAAAACATAATATTAGGTCACAAAAATTTCCTATAAAAATAAAAACTGCTCAATATTGGCAAATTTATAACCACTTGTAAAAAATTTTAACGACCAAAACAACCCAACCAGTTAAGTAAAACTTACTTAAAACTCTTAAGAAAATTAATCGTCTGTTGTAGATGAGAGAACTTCTTCAAGCGAAGACATTCCAAGTTTTACCTTCTCAAGGCCTGACTCTCTTAGGTTTAAGGTTCCGTCCTTCTTAGCCTGAACTTTAAGTAATTCTTCATCAACTTCCTCTCCTGATTTAACAATCAGGTGTCTTATCTCCCTTGTAAAATAAAACGCTTCGTGGATAGCCATACGACCTTTGTACCCTGTTCCACCGCATTCATCACATCCTACAGCACGATAGATTTCATACTTCTTCCACTCAGCTACATTTAAACCAGCAGCCTCTAAAAAAACTTCATCATAATCAGTAACTCTTTTTTTACATTTTGAACATAACTTGCGAATTAATCTCTGTGCTACTATAAGATTAATAGCATAAGCTATTAAGAAAGGTTCTATCCCCATTTTAAATAATCTCGACACGGCGCTTGGTGCATCATTAGTATGTAGTGTCGAAAATGTTAAATGACCTGTGTTCGCAAGTTTGATTGCAGTTTCAGCAGTTTCTTTATCTCTCATTTCACCAACCAGCACTATATCGGGGTCATGTCTTAATATAGATCTGATCGCTTGCTCAAAATTCATCTTATAGCCAATCTTTAGCTGGCGGGCTCCTTCTATAACATATTCAACAGGGTCTTCTACAGTAAGAACGTTTACTTCAGGATTAACAACCTGGTAAAGTGCTGCCACAAGTGTAGTACTTTTACCGCAACCGGTAGGACCGGTAAGGATAACCATTCCCTGCGGTTGATTTATTGCTTTAATAAATTTTTGTTTTGCAACTCCGGTCAATCCTAGTTTTTCAAGATCCCTGATTACTTTTCTGTCATCAAGAATTCTTATTACCACACTTTCAAATTTATTTTTTAATTCAGTTCCAACCATCGGTAAAACAGAGACTCTGAACCTGATAACGAAGTTATCAATCAACCTCTGAATAAAACCATCCTGAGCCATTTCGCGCTCGAACCTATCCATTCCTTTTCCACGGTCCTTAACAACAGCTATCACTGCTTCCGGTAAAGTATTTTCCTGAACATGCCAAAGACGCAAAGTGCCATCTATCCTCATATAAATTTCAGTACGATGACCGCTGCAAGGAATGAAGTGAATATCACTTGCACCTTTACGCACAGCTTCCACCAAAGCGCCTTCCACAAGATTAATAAGTGCGCTTTTATTAATTTCAGCATCGAGTTCATCTTCATCCAGATCTTCTCTATCTTCAGCGGGAATGAAGTCTTCCAGTTCATCTGAAATATTCTTCAGGAACACATTCTCCGGCGGAAAGATTTTTTCTATCAGCTGGTCATAATCTTTCTTCTTAATAAAAATTACTTCATACTTTTTTGCATTCAGACCAAAAGCAACCTTCTGGACATTTTTATTAGTGGGATCTGTTGCGGCGATAATTAATTTGTCTTTCGCCTGCTCATCATATATAAAAGGAATAATCCTGTCCCGAAGCATAAGATCCTTAAGCTCTTCGCCGCCGCCCTCTATCATCTTACGAATAGCTTCCAGATAATTAGGTTGTATAGTCTGCAAATCAATATCAAGTTCCCTGAAAGCATAAAGTATTGCTACTTCTCTGAAAATAACATCGTGGTCATAACTGAAATCATCAACGAGTATCTGGGCAAGGTTTCGTCTTAGCTTGTTACGATCATTGAACTTTGACTGCAGAGCCTTGTCGAGAGTGGCAGCATCAATTATTCCTTTCTTAAAAAGCAGATAACCTATTTTGTCATTAATTTCCAATTTTGTCTCTATCATTAATTAACCCTATGTTTTCTTAACTTACGCCCGGTGTTTTTGGTCTTACAGTTGCAGTCTCCGCAGATACTAACGTCAACGCAATCATTATAACCATTATTATCATTGCAATTGTAACCTG
>JALONF010000086.1 GCA_025455085.1 Ignavibacteriaceae bacterium | reverse complement strand
CAATAGAGCATGGTCTCAATAAAGAAGAATACGAAAGAATTTTGAAAATACCTGGCAGAACTCCCACCTTTACTGAACTTGGAATTTTCAGTGTGATGTGGAGTGAGCACTGCAGCTATAAAAATTCAATTGCACAATTAAAAACCTTACCAAGAAGTGGGGGAAGATTACTCGTTGGAGCCGGAGAAGAAAATGCCGGACTTGTTGATATCGGGGATGGATTAGCAGTTGCATTTAAAATTGAAAGTCACAATCATCCTTCCGCAGTTGAACCTTATCAGGGTGCCGCAACCGGAGTTGGTGGGATTATGAGAGATATTTTCACAATGGGCGCTCGACCTATAGCATCACTAAATTCACTAATTCACTTCGATTCGGAAATTTAGATGATGCAAGAACAAGATATCTTTTTGCCGGAGTTGTAAAAGGCATCGGTGATTACGGGAACAGTTTTGGAGTTCCAACCGTTGCCGGCGAAGTTTATTTTGATGAATCATACCAGCTCAATCCTTTAGTGAATGCAATGGCAGTTGGAATTGTGAAAACGAATACTTTCGCAAGTGCGGTTGCAAAAGGTGAAGGTAATCCTGTGATGATTGTTGGTTCTTCAACAGGAAGAGATGGAATACACGGAGCTACTTTTGCATCAGAAGAGCTATCAGAAAAATCGGAATCGAAACGTCCATCAGTTCAGGTTGGTGATCCTTTCACAGAAAAACTTTTGCTTGAAGCATCTCTTGAAATTATCCGCAAAGGTTATCTAATTGGAATTCAGGATATGGGTGCTGCGGGAATTTCCTGTTCAACTACTGAGATGAGTGCAAAGGGAAGTTCGGGGATGAAAATAAATCTCGATAAAGTTCCGCTGCGGGAAGAGGGTATGAGTGCATATGAAATTATGCTTTCTGAAAGTCAGGAAAGAATGTTGTGCGTTGTGAAAAAAGGTTACGAAGACAGAGTGAGTGAAGTCTTTGAAAAATGGGATCTTCATTGTGAGATAATTGGTGAAGTAATAAATGAAGATAAACTCTTTATCAACTACAAAGGAAAAATAGAAGCAGAACTTCCTCCCTTTGATTTAGTACTCGGAGGTGGAGCACCGGTTTACATTCGTGAACAAAAAGAACCCTCTTACATAAAAGAAAAAAGAAAATTTGATATTTCATCTTTGTCTGAACCTACAGACATTCAGGAGACTTTTTTAAAAGTTTTTTCTTCACCAAACATTGCTTCTAAAAGATGGGTCTACGAACAGTACGATTCAATGGTGAGAACAAATACTATCGTCGGTCCCGGTTGTGATTCTGCAGTAATTTATATTAAAGGAACGAATCAGCAAGAAACATTGTTTGTTCGGGAGGAATTCCATTAGCAATAACTAATTGTCTTAACTTTGGTAATCCATACAAACCTGAAATTTACTGGCAGTTCGCTGAAGCAATTGCCGGAATGGGTGAAGCCTGCAAGTTCTTTGATACTCCGGTTACTGGTGGTAATGTAAGTTTTTACAATGAATCACCGGATAGAGCAGTCTATCCAACCCCAACTATAGGTATGCTCGGCTTAGTTGAAGACCTTTCGCACATCACAACTTCTTACTTTAAAAGCGAAGGAGATTTAATTTACGTTTTAGGTGAAGATCAAGAAGAGCTCGGAGGAAGTGAATATCTAAAAGTCATACACAAAAAAGTTGAAGGTAATTCACCGCAGCTTAATCTTTCAACTGAAAAGAAGTTACAAGACACTGTTCTCGAGCTTATCAGGAAGAAATTAATAAACTCCGCACATGATATTTCAGAAGGCGGAATCGTTTGTGCACTTGCCGAATGCTGCATTATCAATGAAGAAAAAAAGCTTGGTGCGAAAGCAATTATCCCTATCAAATCAAGAAAAGATTTTTCATACTTCTCCGAAACTCAATCAAGAATTATTATTTCCGTCTCGCCCAATAAAAAATCTGAGTTTGAAAAACTCTTTCATTCAATCGATCTGCCATTCAATTATCTTGGGACAGTTGGCGGTTCGAGTTTATTGATAAATGGCGATATAAAAGTTTCACTTGATGAACTTGCAGATTTATACTACAACACAATCCCGAAGATAATGTCCGGTGAAAAATAAAATTTTACAAATTATTCGAAACTCTGGTGTTTATGAAGTATTCAGAAAAATACGATATTATCTACATTTAGTCCCTGCATGGAACTGGTTCGTCGGTTTTTCAAAACATTATTTTGGTGGGTTATATGATCGTACTGATCGTCATCATTTATTTCTATTCTCTGGTGGACTAGCTTTTTCTCTTTTCGTCTGTATCATTCCTATGATATTAATAATATTCTGGCTTCTTGGAAAATTCTTAAACTCTGTTGAAGTTGAAATGCAGATAAATACGCTCATTGATACTGTAATACCTTACAGCGAATATGCGAATTTTGCCAAGGCCGTAATTTTTGATCGGGTTCAGGAAGTAGTTGAATACAGAAATATTGCCGGATGGGTAGGTATAATCGGATTGTTTTTTGCTGCCAGTGGATTTGCCAGCAGTTTAAGAACTGTTTTAAATAGAATTTATGGAAGAGATCTTGACATAAATATTTTTCTCGGCAAGCTGCGTGACTTTTTGGTTATAATTATTACCGTACTTGTATTTCTGGTGCTCATACTGATACTTCCAATGCTAGATTTTTTTGTCTCATTTGCTCAATCAACACCTTACCTGCAAATTTTTAATCAGCCAATTTTTGAAAGGGTTTTTACTGCATCGTTTTCATTCTTTCTGATGTTTTTAATTTTTGCAGCACTTTACAAGTTTATGCCTGTTGTTAAAATTCATAAGAGATCTGTTGCGATAGGGGCAATGTGGGCCTCAATATTTTGGGTTGCAGCCAAAATACTCTTCGGAATTTATCTTTCAAGATTTACAACTTTCAGCAGAATTTATGGGGCTTATGCTCTTGGAATTGTTGTTGCTTTCTGGATTTATTATTCATCTGCTGTTTTTATTCTAGGTGCAGAAATAGCAAAGCTGTTCGACGAAAGATTGAATGAGAGAATAAAAAGGAAAAAGGAAATAGCTGAAACCAAGCCCATCGCAGATTCCACTGTATAATTTTCTGAATTTAAGATAAAACCTCTCTTGACTTGAATTAATAATTTTACTATTTTTAATCAGACAAAATAATCCGATTATAAAAAATAAGGAGTTATCAATGCTTAATTACAAATCAAACTGGTCAAAAAACAACATTTACTTTCTACTTATTGTAATCTCTATGCTTGCATTAATTACTGCCTGTGGTGGGGATTCAAATGAAAGCAACACATCAAATCAAAACCAAACAATGAAAACTGATCCATCAGGACTTTCAGACTGGGAACTTGAAAATGGTTTCGGTCCCGTTAAGAAAAAACTTAACCTCGGCCCCATTGATAAAACAATGGCAGCAGAAGGTGAAAAAATATTCGAATCAAAATGTGCAACTTGTCATAAACTTGATGAGAGATATACCGGTCCTGCACAGAGAAATGTTCTGCAGAGAGTTACACCAGAATTTTTTATGAATACCGTTTTGAATCCTGATGAAAATCTAGAGAAACATCCACACAGCAAGGAAATGCTCGCACAGTATATGACAAAGATGACAAATCAAAATGTAAATCTTAAAGATGCTCGTGCATTGCTTGAGTACTTCAGAGTTCTTGATGAAGAATTAAAAAATCAAAATAAATCAAACTAATTATTTGGGAGGAAGTTATATGAACCGCAAATATTTAAAAGCAGTTCTGGTTGGTATTGCCGTAGTTGCAGCATTTGTGATTTTACATTATGGCTGTCAGGAATCAAAAGATCTTACTTCTGGGGATGAAGCAGGAAGAGTTTACGTTGCACCAGGGACATATGATGAATTTTATCTTTTCACCTCGGGCGGATTTAGTGGACAAATTGGAGTTTATGGTTTGCCAAGTGGGAGAATGTTCCGAGTCATTCCGGTTTTTTCACAGGATCCTGAAAAGGCATGGGGATATTCTGAAGAATCAAAACCAATGTTTATGACTTCGCACGGTTTTATACCGTGGGATGATGCTCACCATCCAAAACTTTCTCAAACAGAAGGAATTGCTGACGGAAGATGGATTTTTATAAATGGTAACAATACTCCGAGAGTTGCAAGAGTTGATCTTTCAACTTTCAAAACGGCTGAGATAATTGAAATACCAAACTCAGGCGGCAACCATGGTTCACCTTTCTTAACCGAAAATACAGAATACGTTGTAGCTTCTACAAGATTCAGTATTCCAATTCCTGATAAAGATGTCGCGATAAGTTCATACAAAGAAAATTTTAAAGGCACGATTAGCTTTGTGAAAGTAGAGCAAGATGGTGCGATGGATGTTGCATTCCAGATACTAGTTCCCGGATTTAATTATGATCTTGCTCACGGCGGAAAAGGTCCTTCACACGGCTGGGCATTCTTCACAAGCTACAATACAGAGCAGGCAAACACTTTGCTCGAAGTAAATGCTTCACAGAATGACAAAGATTTTATTGCCGCAGTAAACTGGAAAAAAGCTGAAGAATATGTTGCGCAGGGTAAAGCGAAGACTTTTAACACAAGTTATTTCAGAAATTATTTTGATGAAAAGAAACACATGGGTTTTTCAGAAGAGAAGAAGACCGTTAAAGTTCTTATTCCTGAAGAATGCCCCGGATTAATTTATTATTTGCCAACTCCAAAATCTCCACACGGAGTTGATGTTGATCCAACAGGTGAATACATTGCAGCTGGCGGAAAACTAGCTTCCGTTATTGTAGTACATTCATTTAGTAAGATGATGAAAGCAATCGAAAACAAAGAATTCGAAACTACTATTGATGGAATTCCTGTTTTGAAATATGAATCAGTAATTGGCGGTGAAGTAAACAATCCCGGTTTAGGTCCCTTGCATACAGAGTTTGATGGAAACGGCTATGGTTACACTTCATCATTCATATCATCTGAAATAGTAAAATGGAAAATCGGAACCTGGGAAGTTGTTGATAGAATTCCTGCATACTATTCGATTGGTCACTTATGTGTACCCGGTGGAGATACCAGAAAACCCTGGGGTAAATATGTAATCGCTTTAAATAAAATTACTAAAGACAGATACTTACCAACAGGTCCTGAGTTAACTCAATCAGCGCAGCTAATTGATATTTCCGGAGATAAGATGAAACTGTTGCTCGATTTTCCGACGATTGGCGAGCCTCACTATGCTCAATCAATTCCTGCAGATATCCTGATGAAAAATTCCAAGAAGATTTATCCGATTGAGGAGAATGCTCATCCTTATGGAATAAAAGCAGAGAAAGATGCGCGGGTTGTAAGAGAAGGAAATGTTGTTCACGTTTATATGTCCCAGATAAGAACTCACTTTGCTCCGGATAATATTGAAGGAATTAAAGTTGGCGACGTTGTTTATTTTCATGTCACCAATCTTGAACAGGATTGGGATATTCCACACGGTTTTGCAGTTAAAGGAATGCAGAATTCCGAATTACTGGTTATGCCCGGCGCAACTGAGACGGCAGTCTGGACTCCACTTAAAGAAGGAGTTTATCCTTTTTACTGTACGGATTTCTGTTCTGCGCTTCACCAGGAAATGCAGGGATATATTAGGGTATCGCCAAGGGGTTCAGATGTAGCGATCACATATGGAACAGGAAAATAAAATTTAATGAATATGGGGGACAACAGTCCCCCGGATTTTTTATAGGTACTTAGTCTAATGAAAACTCAATCGAAAATACTTGTAATAATTGCATCACTACTTTTAATACTGACCTTTTTCTTTCCGTTGTGGTACATTGATCTTGAAGCACCGCAGTATCCCGAAGGAATCGGACTTCGTATCTGGGTTAATCAGATTTCAGGTTTAAAGCCTAATGATCTGTCAAACATAAACGGATTAAATCATTATATCGGGATGAAAGAGATAGTTCCTGATGCAATTCCAGAACTTAAGGTAATGCCGTTTGTTATGATTTTTCTTTTGATATTTGGATTGCTCGCGGGAATTCTCGGTAAACGAAGTTTGGTTTATATTTGGATTTCTTTGTTTATTGTTACAGCTGCTGTTGGTATGTATGATTTTTATTTATGGGGTTACGATTATGGACACGATCTTAATCCGAATGCAGCAATAAAAGTTCCGGGAATGGCTTACCAGCCTCCTCTGATCGGGTCAAAAATGCTATTGAACTTCAATGCTATCTCAATGCCTCACATTGGATCTTATATCTTAGTTGCTGCAGTTGTTCTGGCTGCTGTTGCTTTGTATCTTGATAAGAAAAATAGAACTATTAAGGTACCAAATGCTTAAATTCAGAATTAAAACTGTCTTACTCTTACTCATAATCGTAATCTTAATCTTGTCAGGCTGTAAAGCCGGTCCTGAACCAATCAACTACGGACACGATGAATGCGAATTCTGCAGAATGCAGATAACTGATAATCGTTACGGATCAGAAATTGTAACAGACAAAGGAAAGGTATTTAAATTCGATGAAATAGGATGCATGATTGAATATGCGTTGGTCAAAAATTTTATCGGAGATGCAAATCAAAAATTTTTGGTAACTGATTTTGCAAAGCCAGAGACTTTCATTGATGCGACAAATGCTTTCTTTATACAAAATGAAAATTTCCGAAGCCCGATGGGATCTAATGTTATGGGATTTGGCAGCGAGATTTCCAGACAGAAGTTCATCGCTGAAAGTGGTGGCAGCTTATTAAACTGGGTTGATGTTATTGAACTTGTTAAGAAAAGAAGTATGTGAGCGTTTCGACTTTCTGGATTTCTTGCTTTAACAGTGAAGTCCGGAATCTTTGAATAAAATATCGATTGAAATTGTCAAATGTTAAGTCAAATAAATTTAAGAATCTTACTAGCCTGTATTTTATTATCCGCGCTGACCTTTCCTAAAGAAATGATCGTTTCCCAATCTGGCTCAATCAATACAATCACTAAAGCGATAAACCTGGCAAATGACTATGATACAATTTTAATCAAGCCCGGTCAATACGCTGAAGGAAATATCATCATTGATAAAAAAGTAAAAATAATAGGTGAAAAATTTCCTTTAGTTGATGGGAAAGGTATTGGAGAAATATTTACTGTCACTTCAAGCAATGTTCACATCTCAGGATTGATTATCAAAAACTCTGGTATAAGTTATCTCGAGGAAAATGCCGGAATAAAACTAAAAGAAGTAAGGAACTGTTCAATCACAAATAACAAATTCATTCACAACTTCTTTGCAGTGTATCTTGCCAAATCTGCTGATTGTATTATTTCAGATAATTACATCGAAGGCGAAAGAAAAAGGGAAGCGAACTCAGGCAATGGAATTCATATCTGGTATTGCAGAGACATCACTATTGAAAACAACAAAATATTTAATCACCGCGATGGGATTTATTTCGAGTTCGTTCGTCACGGAAAAATAATTGACAACCACAGTGAGAGAAATCTCCGTTACGGACTTCACTTTATGTTTTCTGATAGCTGCGAATACACAAACAACACATTCGAAAATAATGGTGCCGGTGTCGCTGTTATGTACACAAAAAATGTTCTGATGTATGAAAATCATTTCCTAAAAAACTGGGGTGCTGCTTCATACGGAATTTTATTGAAAGATATTTCCGACAGCCAGATTGAAAAAAATTTATTTGATGAAAACTCAATAGGACTTTATATGGAAGGTTGCAGCAGGGTATCAATCGAGCAAAATAATTTCACTAAAAACGGCTGGGCATTAAAGCTGATGGCAAATTCAATGGAAAATTATTTTTTCGATAACAACTTTGTTGCGAACTCGTTTGATATTTCTACGAACAGTCGACAGAATTTTAACACATTTGAGAAAAATTATTGGGCTGAATACGATGGCTATGATCTCAACAAAGACGGATATGGTGATGTCCCATTTCGTCCAGTTACAATGTTTTCGATGATGATTGAATCACATCCTACTTCCTTAGTTCTTCTTCACAGCCTGTTCATTGATATTCTAAATATTGCTGAAAGTATTATACCTGCGATCACTCCCGAAGCACTCACAGATGCCAAACCAAGAATGAGGATGGTAAATTGATAACGGTCAAAAATCTAGTCAAGAATTTCGGGAAGAATAGAGTACTTAAGAATATTGATTTGACGATTGAATCCGGCAAAGTTACGGCTATTGTTGGTCCGAACGGTTCTGGAAAAACCACGTTGATAAAAACAATACTTGGACTTGTCCGGCCCTCTGACGGAACGATTGAAGTCGATGGAAAAATAGTAAAGGATGATTATCTCTACAGGAACAAAATCGGCTACATGCCACAGATAGCAAAATATCCTGAAAATCTTACAGGCAGGGAAATTATTTTACTGATAAAATCTATAAGAGAAAGTACTGAATACAATGATGAAGAAATCTTGTCTTCGCTAAAACTTGTTCCTGAAATGGAGAAGCCATTCAATAATCTTTCGGGAGGAACAAAGCAGAAAATTTCTGCACTGATTGCTTTTGCATTTAGTCCGAAAATAATAATTCTCGATGAACCGACAGCAGGTCTTGATCCAATATCCAGTAGCTACTTCAAAGATCTTGTGATTAAACAGAAAGAACAAAAGAAAACCATTATTCTCACTTCTCACCTGATGAATGAAGTGCAGGAGCTTTCGGATGAAATTGTTTTTCTTCTTGAAGGAGAAATTAAATTTAAAGGAAGTGTTCAATCGTTGCTCGAATATAAAAAGGAGACAAAACTCGAAAGAGCAATTGCGGAGTTGATGAGTCAGAACAATTAATAAAAAAGCGTGGCGTCATTCTGGCTTGTCCAGAATCTGCGGTCATTCATTGTCA
>JALONF010000085.1 GCA_025455085.1 Ignavibacteriaceae bacterium | reverse complement strand
GATTGTGACGGAACTCTTATAGATTGGATCGACTTAGATTTTAATTGATTACCTTAGAACACGTTAGTTGAGACTGACAGAAAAATGAGATACGTTGATAGAGTAACTTTTTTTTAATTCAATCAATTTTTAGTATTTTCGTCCCAAATATTTACTAAATTTGGGACGAGATTTAATTATGAAAAGACCAGTAATAGAAAATAAAATAGCTTTGAAGATCAGGAACCTTACAAAAGGAAGTATTCTTTTTGTTGAAGATTTTCTGGATTACGGCAATTCTGAGAATATCAAGAAAGCATTGTTACGTTTAAAAGAAAAAGGAATACTTGTAAGATTAGCTTTTGGAATTTACTTATATCCCAAAACAGATAAAGAACTGGGAATTCTTTATCCTTCTGTTGAAGAAATTGCTGAAGCAATTGCAAGAAGAGATAAAGCAAGAATAATTCCTACCGGAGTACAAGCACTAAATAAACTGGGACTTTCAACCCAGGTTCCGCTTAAAGCAGTTTACCTTACAGATGGTGCAGCAAGAGTTGTGAAAATTGGGAAGCGCACAATTACATTTAAAAAAGCAAGTCCGAAAAACCTGCTTGCAAAAGGTGAGATTAGCGCATTGGTTATCCAGGCATTAAAAAGTATCGGGAAAGAAAAACTTGAAGAAGAAATGTTGGCTAAAGTTAAGAGCATGCTAAAAAATGAAAAGAACGAAATTATCATGCATGATGCTAAGCTTGTACCAGCATGGATAAACAAAATTCTTATGAGTATGGTAAGATAACATGAATACCGAGTGGTTAAAGTTAACAAAAGAAAGAAAAGTTGATATACTTAACCAGGTAAGTAACAGAACAGGTCTCCCACCAATTGCTATTGAAAAAGATTGGTGGGTAACATTAACACTTCATTGCACATTCAGTCAGGCATATTCTCAGCATATTGTTTTCAAAGGCGGGACATCGTTAAGCAAAGGTTGGAATCTTATAGAACGTTTTTCGGAAGATATTGATCTGGCAATTGACAGAAAGTTTTTTGGTTTTGAAGGTGATATAAGCATTAACCAGATAAAAAAACTTAGGAAAAAATCTTGTGAATTTATTTCTAATACATTTAGTAGAGATTTAAAAAATAGTTTTTCAAATCTGAAAGCTTTAGATGACTGTGAGGTTAAAGCAATTGTGACAGAAGAATCTGACAGAGATCCTCAGGTAATTGAAATTGACTACGACTCAGTACTGGAAAAATCTGGATACTTACAATCGCGGGTTTTAGTTGAAGTTAGTTCCCGATCTTTAATGGAGCCGAGCGAAGCAAGAGAAATTAATTCTTTAATTGGTGAAACTTTTAAAGATCAGATATTCTCAACAAAATCCATTGGAATCTCCACAGTTTTACCTCAACGTACTTTCCTTGAAAAAATATTTTTACTTCATGAAAAATTTTCTAATGATATCCGTAAAACCGGAGCTGAAAGATTATCAAGACATCTATATGACTTAGTGAAATTATTGGACTCAGACTATGGGAAAGCTGCATTAGAAGATGAGAGTCTATTCGAAAATATTGTAAACCACAGAAAAAAATTTAATGCAGTACGTGGACTTGATTATTCAAATCATGTTAAGGGAAAAATCATAATCATACCTCCAGATGACGTAATTAAAGAATGGGAAAAAGACTATAACACAATGAAAGAGAATATGATTTACGGGAACTCGCTTGACTTTATTGCTCTGATTAATAGGATTGAAGAATTGCAAGACAGAATAAATAATATTGTAAAAAATTAGAATTAAATAATTAATTACGTATGAACCCCAAACAATGGTACGAAACCCTCTTCGAGAATTACGGAAAGACTTATGATAAAGAATCGTTCACGCAAGGAACAATTGGTGAGTGTGATTTCATCGAGAAGGAATTGAATTTTAATAAATCATTAAAAATTCTTGATGTTGGATGTGGAACTGGCAGACATTCAATTGAATTATCTAAAAGAGGCTACTCAGTAACCGGAATTGATCTCTCAGATTCGCAGCTTACGATTGCTCGCGAGAAAGCGACAAAGGAAAATCTTAGAATTGATTTTCAAAAACAGGACGCAAGAAACTTGACATTCAACAAAGAGTTTGATGCTGCAATAATGCTTTGCGAGGGCGGATTTCCATTAATGGAAACCGACGAAATGAATTTTGAAATTCTGAAAAGCATAAGAAAATCTCTCAAAGACAAATCAAAATTTATTTTTACGACTTTGAACGGATTGTTTCCTCTTTATCACTCGGTGGAAAAGTTTTGTGCAGCAAATTCAGTGGGCGATAACGCAACATACCGCAGCAACACTTTCGATCTGATGACATTCCGTGATCACAACATTACGGAAATAACGGATGATGATGGAAATAAAAAAATGCTTCAGTGTAATGAAAGATTTTATGTGCCGAGCGAAATAACCTGGCTGCTTAAATCTCTCGACTATAAAAAAATAGAAATCTTCGGTGCAAAACTTGGAGCATTTTCACGAAATGATAAACTAACAACCGAAGATTTTGAAATGCTAGTGATTGCTGAAAAATAGCACTGTTGCAAATGCATATAATTAAGTTTTACACCAATATATTTTTTACATACTAATGCAAATCACAAAAACACTTTACATTAAGACCCGGAGTGAATGGCGAAACTGGCTCAGAAAGAATTATAAAACAGAAAAAGAAATTTGGCTGGTCTTTTACAATAAAGATTCTGGTAAACCCAGATTACCTTACGATGATGCAGTTGAAGAGGCGCTATGCTTCGGCTGGATTGATAGTATAATAAAAAAGAATGATAAAGAAAGCCATGTTCAGAGATTTACTCCAAGAAACCCGAAAAGCAATTACTCTCAGTTGAATAAAGAACGTTTAAAAAAATTAATCGTAAAAAAGAGAGTAATTGCCTCAGTACGTAAAACATTAGGTGACCTGGAAAACGAAAAGTTTGTTTTTCCAATAGATATCCTCTGTGAAATCAGAAAGAATAAAGCAGCATGGAAAAATTATCAGAAGTTTTCAGCGCCATACAAAAGAATCCGCATTGCATTCATTGATGACGCCAGAATACGGCCGGATATCTTTAAAGTAAGATTGAATTACTTTATAAAAAAGACAGCACAGAATAAGCAATACGGATTGAAAGGAATTGAAAAGTATTTATGAATTTCTATCAAATACTGTCACAGAACCGTCCGTGACAGCTTGCATTTTATTTCGTAACTGTTAATATCCAGTCACTAATAACTTTCATCGCATCAGGAGAAAAAGTTTCTTCAATATTTCCATACTCAATTGGCGAACCGGTCTCTGATTTCTGGAACAAGTGATTCAATCCGGGCATCTCGACAATCTTATAATTCTTGTTTCCGCCTTCTATTAAAGCCTTCTCTATTGCACTAAGATTTTCTTTTGGAGGAACCTGTAGATCTTTTTCACCATTTATCGCAAGCACAGGACATTTAACTTTTGTTAAAGTCGGATAAGGATCATATTTAACAAAATATCTGAACCATTTACCGAGCAGCACATTTAATTGCATTTCAATCATCTGGTCCTTGGTTCCGACTTCTGCTTTTTCTTCCTCGGTTAAGTACTTATATGAATCATCCAAAATTGCTGATAGTACAAGCTTGATTGTTTCTTCATCATTATTACTTACCAGAATGGAATAAATTTGACGATAAATTCCCAAATCTCGTTTTATCGTTGCTTCATCACTGCTGTTTGCTTTCATTATTAATTCAGTTTGCAGAATTAGAATTGAATCTCCACGAATTCCAGTTCCAGCCATTAAAACAATAAAATCAACATTATCAGATTGAACTGCAACCATTGGTGCAATTATTCCACCTTCACTGTGTCCGGCTACTCCAATTTTATTTATATCTTTCCTTGTCTTTAAAAATTCAACTGCTGCCAGTACATCATCTGCAAAATCTTCGGTTGTTGCATTTCTGAAATCTCCTGTTGATTCACCTATTCCTCTATCATCGTATCTTAAAACTGCAATTCCGTTTTGTGTTAAATAATCTGCTAAAACTAAAAATGGTTTGTGTCCAAGGAGTTCTTCATCTCTGTTCTGCGGTCCTGACCCGCTGACAAGTATTACTGCTGTAAACGGACCTAAATCATTTGGTAAAGTTAATGTTCCGGCCAGTGTATCTCCAGTTTCGGGATTTATAAATTTTATTTCTTCACTTATATATGGGAAAGGTGCTTTTGGTTCCTGCGGTCGTTTTGGTTTTTCAACTTTTTCTGTTTTTCTCAAATCAAGAGGTAAAGCCATTCCACCCTGGTTCCAGATTCCTGAAATCTTCAGGCTATCCGGATAAATTTTACCGGCATAAAATCCCTTCACAACTTCGACAATAAATTTTATTGAATCACCTTTTATTATCACATCATCAACTGCAATTCCATAAGCACCTTGATTAGGACTATCAAGATTTGCAAGTAATTTACCAGAAGAGTCTTTTATTACATTGAATACTATTCTAAGTTCAACGTTGGAAATTTTTAAAGTGCCAGCCCAGCTCCCTTCAAGATCAAAAGAGGTTTGAGATCCCTGATTTGGTGTGCCGATAATACCGGAAGATGAGATTGAAAAATTAGATGCAATCAGAATCAGGATGAATAAATAACCGAGTGAAGTCTTCATAATATTTCCTTTAAAGAGTACGCTCAATAATAAGGATTCAGCTGGAATGATGAAAGCATTCCTAAAAACCGCTCTTCTTATAATTTATTGTTTTGTGAAGAAATAAATTTTAAAACCTATACCCTCTTAAAAATTCTTCAGTGGTCATTCTCTTTCTTCCCTCCTGCTGAAGTTCAAGAATTCGCAGAGCATTTTTTCCGCAGCCGATTATAAGTTCAGTTTTGGATTGATGAAACTGGAACGGCTGCAAGTTCATTCCGCCCACAACTTCTGTATTATAAATCTTAATTATTTTGTCATTATACATAAAATAAGCTGCCGGGTGAGGCGATAATCCTCTTACAAGGTTGTGAATTTCTGATGCCGATTTATTCCAGTCAATCAAACAAATTTCTTTTGTTATTTTGGGAGCCAGAGAAGTAAGTGAATCATCCTGCTGCTTTAGTTTATAAATTCCGCTTTCAATAAGATTAACTGTTTCGAGAACCATCTTTGCTCCAAGCTCACTCATTCTATCGTGCAAAGTTTCAAAATTATCTTCTGGTCTAATTTCAACTTTTTCCTGAAGATAAATATTTCCCGTATCTACTTTCTCTGCAAGCTTGAATGTTGTTAATCCCGTTTCAGTTTCACCATTAATCAATGCCCATTGAATTGGAGCCGCACCGCGATATTTTGGTAGATAAGATCCATGAAGATTGAATGAACCATATTTCGGAATTTCAAATACTTCTTTTGGCAAAATCCTGAATGCGACAACAACAAATAAATCAGGTTGTAATGTCTTCATCTGACTAATGAATTCAGAATTACCTTTTAGTTTTTCAGGTTGGTAAACAGGATCCTCTTCCCCGTTCCTTATCGGGCTGAGTTACAACTGCTAAAATTTTAAGTTTGCTGCCAAGAAGAATTTTAAAGGAAGGGATAGAAAAATCTGGTGTGCCCATAAAAACAATCTTCATCGCACACCTATTTAATTAAGTAGTAATCAGTTGATGAGCTGATTGGATAGTCAATGTCTAGTTTACGTTTTCTTATTTTCTCAAGGTGTTTTTTATATCTTTTTTTCATATCATCATCAAAGTAATCAATAAATAAAATGCCTTGAAGATGATCATATTCGTGTTGTATAACGCGTGCAAAAAGTTCCTCTGCCTCGATTGTATGTTCCTTCATATCTACATCGAAGAAAGAGACGAATACACTTTTCGGTCTTATTACTTCAGCGCGCAGTTCGGGAATGCTTAAACATCCCTCCTCAACAGAATTGGTATCGTCGGACTTAGAGATGATTTTGGGATTTATCATCGCAATCGGCTTGTACTTTTCGTAGCCTTCAACGGGAGAAACATCAACAACGAAAATTTGCTTGTTCAAACCAATCTGGTTTGCAGCGAGTCCTACGCCATTAGCATTCCTCATCGTCTCAAACATATCGGCAATGATACCAATAGTTTTATCATCAATATCGGTTACAAGTGAAGTTTTTTTTCTTAATATTTTATCACCACAAAGGGTGATTGGAAGTAAGGACATAGTTTAATTTCGTTATAATTAAAAGACTCACTTTAAAATTAAAGATTGAATTCTGAATATGAAAGGATTGAATAAAAAACCCCAACATAAAAGCCGGGGTTAAGATTCGTAATCCGCATTGATTTATAATTACACTAGCAGTTTCCCATCCTTCATTAATAACTTTCCATCCATCCAGACAGTAGGTTTTTTAACAACACCATCAAGATGAATTGGAACGTTTACACTTCCACCCATTGAAACATTATTTCCTAAAGCAATGTGAATTGTTCCCATCACCTTTTCGTCTTCAAGAAGAACGCCGCTAAGTTTTGCGGAGTCGTTCGTTCCAATTCCGAATTCAGCAATGTTCCGTGCGTCTTTTCCAACAGCATCTAATTGTGCTTTTAATTTTCTTGCAAGCGCTCCACCTGTAATTTTTGTTGCGTAACCATTTTCAACTTCAATTCTGATGTTGACATTTTTTATTAATCCTAATCCCGCAAACGAACCGTCGGTAACAAAAACTCCGTTTGATGTTCCTTCAACGGGTGCTAAAAATGCTTCGCCCGTTGGAAGATTTCCACTTTCTCCTTTTGCATGAAATAATCCTTTGCTTGCATATGCTGCTCTTCCTTTGATGCTGAATGTAATATCAGTTCCAACAGGTGCAGTAACTCTTATTTCACTGCCAGTCTCCAAAATTTCTTTCAACTTGACTGTTCTTCTTGAAATAGATTTATAATCGGCATTCATTCCGCGGATCATAACCTCCTTTGTAATTCCGGGAAATGTTGCAATACGTACACCCATTGCCGACGCTGCTCTTCTTGCATTAGTGTGTGTTAAAGATTTTGCAGTAGGACAGAAAACCACATCAAACTTTTGCATCAGTTCTGCAACCTCGGCAGATGGTTCTTCACCGTTTATCTTTCCGGATTTCATTTCGATAAGAAGTGAATGATATCCTAACCTGATTGCATTTTCGTGAAGTGATAAGCCAATTTCTCTTTTTACTTCATCTGTGATGACAAGAATTTTTTCATCTTTTTTTGCACCCATGCAATCGCGGATTGCTATTTGGGATGCGGTATCGAGTTTAGTTATCTTTTTCATTTATCAATCCTCCAGATTTCTGCTTTCGCAGAAATGACATTTTATAAAAGTGGAAAACCAACATTAATCTGAATCACAGCAGAGAATCCGCCTGATTCAATTATTTTACTTGATGATATGTTTGGATAGATTGCAGGAAGCACAATATCTCCAAAGAATTGAATCCCCTGTTCGTTTGTTAAATCATCAACTTCCAGATAAGTATAACCTGCAAGACCCTCAACGCTTATATAGTCCCTTATTACAGAAACAATAATTCCTGTGCCAATTGAATAACCAAATACGCCTGAATCACTTTTATACTTGTTGACTATCGTTTCTCCCGGTAAGTCAGTTGTTTGAGTAAGTGTTACATTGTTAAAGTTAAGTGAGCCATCAAGAATTTTCCAACTGATTACTTTCGTGAATTCCCAGCCGACATCAAAACCCAGTGACCAGTTTTTTAAAGTTAAATCCATTGAATAATTATCATTGTTGACACCCACTCCAACTGTCCCCTTATTTTTTTCACTTAAATATTGGTAGAAGCCTTTTGCGGTAACGATAATGCCATTCTCAAAAGTTGCGCGGAATAAATTCAGTCCAACTCTATAACCAGTGGCGGAAGTAAACTCACCGATTGGATCAATCGTATTTTCAAATTGATTAAAAAACTTTAAATAATCATTCAAACCGGCTGCATCATACTGCTGGTAAGTAAATCCGCCATAGCCACCAAAAAAACCAAGACAACCGAAACCAAACGTCTGAGAATGAGTCAAATTGGAAAGTACGGTAATAAAGAATACTATGGATGAAAGTAATCTCAAAAGGTTCACATATTAATAATTTTCTGATCGGAATCTATTCATCAAGCTAATTAAATGGTATTCCAATCGTCAGTACTGCGGCAGCAAAAAATCCACCACCATCAATAAAGTCTCCGTTTGTTTCAAGGTCAACAAAATCCTCTGTATCCCTCATTGTTTCGACCGCAAAAAATGAATAGCCACCTAATACTTCAATAGCAACATAAGGTGGAAATGGATAGTAAACTAAACCAGCATCGAATGAGAAACCGATATTTGATTCTGTTGATTCAAATTCCTGTTTCGAGTCTCCACTAGTTACAGAATGAATGTCATTATTCAGATTAACAGAATTAAAAGTCATCAGTGCATCCAATAACCTGATATCCAAATTATTATTGATAATATAAGACAAACCGAGCCCTAAAGCCCAGGTATTCATTTGAAGCTCGAGTTGCTGAGTTTCATCACCTGATCCAGCTTCCTGAATCTCTTTAACTGACTGATAGTAAAATTTAAATGTAGCAAGAAGATCATCCTGTCTAATCCCGATGATATTCGCACCGGCTCTCCATCCATGTGCGAAACCAAAATCATCAAAATTTTCATCTAGAATCGGATTGGCGGCAATCAAACCATTCAATCCTTCGGCACTGTATTGTTGGAAACCATAACCACCAAAAATTCCACTGCCAAGAATAGAGGAGAAAATATTCCCGGCTCCGCAGCAATCATCCTGTGCGGAAGCAGGATTTGTTGCAAGAAAGATAATTCCAATAAAGAGAAGTAAGATTTGTTTCATAAAGATTCCTGCTATTATTTGTTAATATATTTTCAAATATAAGTACTTATTATAATGTAAATCTATTTTTTCATCCCTTCTTCCAAGCCGTGTGCATTAGGACCTGTTTCAGATTTCCTCAGTAAGAAAGCGAATACCAATCCTAAAAATCCAAGTGTAGAAAAAATCCACATACCAAGATTATATCCACCGGGATTTGATGCACTTGCACCGGAATAATCGTTCGCAAATCCAATCAATAAATTAAATCCGAACAAACCAATGTTCTGTATCATCGTCATTAACCCATAAGCGGTACCAAGCTTTGATGAATCAACAATTATTGCAACTGATGGCCACATAACTGCGGGCACAAGTGAGAATGCAATTCCCATCATTGCCATAGGTAAGATAAGATAAATCGGAATTGCTGCATCGATATCAAAAAATGAAATTGTAATATTCACAAAGTCGCTTTCGGTCATTACATCTGGTTTTCCAAATTGATAAGCCATCATCAGGTAAACAGGTATGATAAGAAGCGAACCAAACATCATTAATAATGATCGTTTTCCAATTTTATCCGCGAGCAAACCAAATAATGGAGTGAATACCATTGCGGCAAGAGTAAGAATACTCGATAAATTTCCGCCAACTTCTCTTGTGGTTCCGTGTGCTTCCTGAAAAAACTTAATTGCAAATGTCTGGAACGGAAACATTGCCGAGTAAAATGTAACGCACAACGCAGTGATATACCAGAATGATGTTGAGAAAGATTTTGGTTTTAAAAAGAGAATCAACATTCCGACAATTAATGCTACAAGATAAATTGACCAGTTATCCGGTGAAATAATAGTTAATATGATCACAAGGGCAGCAATTCCAATAAAGAATAGCCATCTTGATCTTTCTTTAATTCTTAAAATATCAGAGAGCAAAATTGCATCCTGTTCACCTTCTTTTGGTAAATCATAATTCCTGGAAGCATAAACATCCAGGAAGAAATAAATTACTACACAAATAAACGCAAATACTCCGCCTGCAACAGTAATCCAAAGAGGTGATTGCCAATACTCATATAAGCTTTTTCCCCATGTTGGAGAATTCAAAGCCAGAAATGAACCCAGCCTTGCAACAGTAAGATTCAGTCCGAATGCAAATGATAATTCTTTTCCTTTAAACCAGCGTGCAATAATAGTTGTTATTGCTACTATCATAGATTCTGCGCCTAAACCAAACAGCAATCTTCCAGCGGACATTATCCAGATATTTCCAGTTAGAGCAGTGACTATAGAACCGAGCATTATAAATGCAGTAAATATTAGTACAGATGTTTTAGTACCAATTCTATCAATCAACAATCCGCCTATCAAAACCATTATAATATTCGGGAAAGAATAAATTGCATTAAGCAAACCGATGTTGGAATCTGAAAATCCAAGCTGAGTTTTAAGCAGGTCAGCAAGTGGACTGATACTGTCATAAATGTAATAGTTCCCCATCATCGCTAAGCTTATCAGCAATAATGCAGTCCATCTTAACAATGATGAGGGTTGAGGTTTCAGAGAAAGTGCATTTGTGTTCATAGTATTTTTGATTTTGTCAGTCTGAGCCTGTCGAAGACTGAATTAATTATTTTGAAGGTCACATTTAGACAAGCTCGCCCACCGGCAGGCAGGCTCAATGTGACGGTTTAAGTGTTTCGTAAACACGTTAAACAATAATATAAAAAAAGCAGATACTTCCGAAGTCGTATCTGCTTAAAATTATAAAAGTGCTCACAAATTATTTTGAAGGAATATTTTTCAAAACATTAACAAGCTGATTGTAAAATTCCGGCACCGTTGATATCTGCAATTTCTCATCCGGAGAGTGAACACCAAACATCGTGGGTCCGAAAGAAATCATTTCCATTTCGGGATATTTTTCTTTAATAATACCGGTCTCCAGTCCTGCATGAATGGCAGTGACGTGAGGTTCTTTACCATACATTTGATTAAAAGTTGATTTGAACACTTTCAGAATATCAGAACCAATATCAGGTTTCCATCCCGGATATCCATCACCATAAGAAATTTCAGCACCGGCAAGTTTCAACACTGAAGAAACCATATTTGTTGCATCAACATTTTCAGAGGCAACTGAGCTTCTCTGACTCGTTACTATGTTAATATGTTTTCCAATCGTTTCAACTACAGCAAGGTTGTTTGAAGTTTCAACAAGTCCAGGAATATCATTTGACATTTTTAGCACTCCATGTGGAATCGCATACAAAGCATCTATAAGTTTACGCTGAGTTTTCTCATCAAGAAACTTCTCAGGCATTTCGTGCTTTGACATAGATACTGAAAGATCAGGATCAACAGCCGCAAATTCTGCTTTAACAATATCGTTAAACTTCGAAACAAATTTCTTCAAAATCTTTTCATCTTTTTTAGGAACAGCGATAACTGCAAATGCCTCTCTTGGAATTGCGTTGTGTTTATTTCCACCATTTATAGAGGCGAGTCTTATTGTATTTTCTTTCGAATAATCGAAGATTAACCTGTTCATTATTTTAACAGCATTTCCTCTGCCGACATGAATTTCTAATCCGCTATGACCACCTTTTAATCCAGCAACTTTTAGTTCAAACGAGGAATAATTTTTCGGAGCTTTCTCCAGCTTTGTTTTGAATTTTGCCGCAGTATTTTTTCCACCTGAACAGCCAATGAATATTGTTCCGAGTTCTTCTGAATCCATGTTGATTAGAATATCAGCTTTCAGCCAGCCTTTCTTTAAACTTGATGCACCTGTTAAACCTGTTTCTTCATCCAGTGTGAAAAGACATTCGAGTGGTCCGTGCTCTACATCATTGGATTCCAAGACTGCGAGTGCTGTTGCAAATCCAATTCCATTATCTGCACCAAGAGTAGTTCCTTTTGCTTTAACCCAATCTCCGTCAATATATGGTTGAATCGGATCGTTATCAAAATCGTGTACCACACCTCTGTTCGATTCACACACCATATCTATATGCCCCTGAAGAACAACTGTTTTCAGATTTTCTTTTCCGGGTGTTGCAGGTTTTCTAATTACAATATTTCCAAATTTATCCCGTTCTGTTTGTAGTCCAAGTCTCTTTCCGACTGAGATAACATAGCCAGCAATCTTCTCTTCTTTTTTTGAAGGACGCGGATATTTACAAATCTCTTCAAAGTGGTGCCAAACCAGCGATGGCTTTAAGTGTCCAAGTACGGCTCCCATAATTAATTTCCTTTCGTGTTTAATTCTTTAAATGTTATAAAATTATATTTATAAAGTTCTGATAAAAATTTAGTTAATCTCTCTTCCACCGGATTAATCTTATCACCAAATTTTTTTTGCAGATGTTCCGATACTGATTGCACAGATTTCGTTCCATCCATTTCAAGCCAAGTCTCTGTTCCAAACTCATCTAACTTTGCTTTGAAGAAACGCGACTTAATAATTTTCGACATAATCTTGTCTAACCATTTAATATCAAATTTTGGAACCAGTACAGAAATCAATCCGGTATCTTCGACAACATGATCATAATTACGTACTGGTGTAAGTTCCAGATAATTTATTGTTGTGTCGATCTTTTTTCGAAAGAACATGTGAATGATAATTACTAAAGTAAAATATTAAATGCTTATAAAAAGTACTCTTAGTGAATCAGAAATTTATATTCTGAGACACTAAGAGTGTTATGAACGAAAAAATTAAAGCTAATTAAAACATAGCACTTGGAGGTGCCGGCTCATCAGGACTTCCTGCATTCTTCAATGGTACTCTAATCAACACAATTGCAACAACAACAAAAACTAATAGACTAATTAGAAATGAAGGGTGCTCGAAAATAATTGGATATCGCCATTCCATCACAGCAAAGAATGCAAATAACAATCCTATCAATGCTTCACCGGCAATCAATCCGGAAGCAAGTAGAACACCATTATTGTCAGTTCTTGCTCTCTGTGCATCGTTTAGTTTTCTTTTTGCTGCAACTTTATCAAGTATACCTTTTATCAAACCGCCAATGAAAATTGCAAAAGATGTTTCAAGCGGAAGATACATTCCAACGCAAACTAACATCGGGCTTTTTACTTTTACTAGTATGAAGCCAACGGCCATCAAAATACCGACTATGATCAGCGGCCAGGCCATTTCTCCGCCAACAATACCTTTTGCAAGGATTGCCATTAAGCTTGCTTGAGGAGCCGGATAAGCTTTTCCACCCAAACC
>JALONF010000084.1 GCA_025455085.1 Ignavibacteriaceae bacterium | reverse complement strand
AGAAGAAATTCAGTACTGCCTCCGCCGATATCAACACATAAAATTCTTTTGTCATCAACATCGAGTGCATGCTGGACTCCGAGGTAAATTAATTCGGCTTCGGTCTTTCCGTCAACTGCTTCAACATTAATTCCGGTTTCCTCAAACATACGGTCAATGAATTCACTTTTGTTTTTCGCTTCCCTTATGGCGCTGGTTGCAATCGCTCTTAATTCCGCTTTGTAGAACTGGGCTATTTTGCCAAAATCTTTCAACACATCAATTGCTTTTTCCATTTCACCTTCGGATATCCATGTAAATTCTTTTCCTTTATGCGAACCCAATCGTATTACTTCCCTTTCTCTGTCAATTACTTTAAATGAACCATCACTCTTTACTTGTACAATTATCAGGTGAAATGAGTTTGTACCCATATCAACAGCGGCAATGCACTTATTCATTTTTTAATCTCCCTTTTACTCAGAATAATTTCACAAAGATGATAAACGTCATCAACAGAAACGTCATCGATAAGTTCAGACTTACGAATAAAATATTTATTAAATCCTATCGGTGCCCAGTTAAATGGATTTGTTGGACCAAAAATAGTAATTTGCGGTGTATCGGTTGTACCGGCTACATGCATAATTCCCGTATCGTTGGAAATGAAAAGATCAGACATTGAAATTAAAGCAGCAATGTGAGGTATTGGTTCGTTAATGAACTTACCAAAATTGATATCGCAATTCTTTGAAAGATAGTTCAGCTCTTCTTTCTCAGCCCATCCACCGGTTAAATAAAAATTTGCAGGGAAGCTGCTTTCTATTTTTTTTACGAGAGCAGAATACTTATCCAGCGACCAGCGGTTATTTGGTTTACCTGCGCCAACGTGAAGTCCTACCAATAGCTTTTTATTTTTATCGGAAAACTCATCAATAAATATCTTTGCAGCTTTTGTATCAGCACCGTTAAAAGAAATCTCCGATCTGTAATTATCAGTATTGATGCCGAATGGTCTCACAATATCAAGACTTCTCTCTGAAACGTTCGAATCGGGATGCTTTCGCCAATCAATATCTACTCTCCTATCGAATAAAAATGAACTTGGATTTGGTACGCCATTCAACGAGTTCGCTCCAATCCTGATTTTAGCTTTAGAAAGTCTTGCCAGAAGATTGCTTGTAAATGAAATTGAGACGACAATGGGAACAATTGCGAGATCATAATCTTTCCTGAAAAATTTAAATGTTCGATAAATATATAACGGATTATGTAACTTGCTTTTATCGAAGACGAACACTTTATCAAGATATTTATTTTTAACCACTCCGGGATAATTAAACGGGCTTACGACAAGGGAGATATGACATTCAGGATAAGTTTCCTTTAATGCTCTGAACAACGAAACTCCTGCAAGAAGATCACCCAGCTGGTTATGCTGACGAACGATAAGAATTTTTTTCGGGGGACTTATTATCCTTTCCGCATTTTCTTCAACAGAAAGAAATAACTTGAAAAAAGAATGAACGATATTTGAGAATAGTTTCTTCTTAGGCATCATCTTTCGGCAGTGAATCGCCTTCTTCCTCAGCCGACGTTATGTCACGATAGTCGGCTTCTTCAACATTTTTATACTTGTTTTTCAGGTATGAAGCCCTGTCTTTTAGATCATCAATGTTCGGTCGTGAAGAGGATTTGAAATCTGAAATCAATTTGATAAACTTGATTATAAAGATTACAAATATTGCGATTGCTCCGTACAGAATTATTTTTATCAAATTATCCTCCTTGTTTCAGGATTAAAATATTCTATAAAACCTCTATCCTCTCTGAATATCTGCTTGAATAATTCATCGAAGTCATTATCACTGTTAACAAAATCAATATCAGAAGAATTAACAATCAGTAGCGGAGTTGAATTATATCTGAAGAAATAATGATTATATGCTTCACTGAGCTCTTCCAGATAATTTTTGGTTATAGCACGCTCAACTTTTCTGTTTCTTTTTTTGATGTTATATACAAGCCTGTCAATGCTTGACTGAAGAAAAATTACAAGATCAGGTTTACGCAGTGACCTGGCAAGTAATGGATAAATGCTCTCGTAAAGATTCAGCTCATCTTTGCTGAGATTCATATATGCAAATATTCTGTCCTTCTCAAAAATATAATCACAAACAAGATGCTCTGAAAACAAGTCCTCCTGGTGTAATTCCTGCTGCTGCTTGAACCTGTTAATTAAGAAAAACATTTGTGTCTGGAATGCAAAGCGATTCCTGTCAAGATAAAATTTTTCGAGGAATGGGTTGTTTTCAAATTGTTCGAAGACATACTTTGCACTCAATCGTTCGCCGATTCTTTTTGCAAGGCTCGTTTTACCTGCACCAATTACGCCTTCAATTGCAATATAACGCAGTTCAGTTTTCGATGCTGGCTTGTCTTCCATTATATCAGAACTCTATGTGGAATTTTTCTTAAAATGTATGTTTTTTTTTGCTGTGCAAAAGAATCGTTACTCATCGTCTGAAAAATAATAATTTCAGAGATTTTTTTATTCATTAAAGGATGAATTAAATCTGGCGCTATTTCATTTAAAGGCACAAGTACAAAATCCCTGTTCAGTAAATCTTTATGAGGAATTGTGATTTCGTCGTCGGAAAAAACTATATCATTGTAAAACAAAATATCAAGATCAATTTCACGAGGTCCCCATTTTTGTGTCGCTGTTCTTCCAACCTGCGTCTCGATTAATTTTAAAAATTTAAAGAGTTCCATTAATTCAAAATAAGTTTTGATTTTGAAGACAGCATTGAAAAACTCGCCCTGAATAATTTCACCATAAGGAGCTGATTCATAAATAGAAGATACAGCCTCAACTTCACAATAAGGATTTGAGTCGATCAGCTCAATTGCGTAATCAATTTTGTTGATCTGAACCCCAACATTCGAACCAATACCAATGTATGCAATATTTTTTATCTTACGCTCAACTTTAAAGTTTTACTTAACTTATATTCCGTTTCACCTCGTGAAACGAGACCTCGTCAATAATATTTTAATTTTGACGGGCTTTGATCACTTCAGCTTCAACACAATCAACAACCCCGCCAAGTGGAGGATTATTTTTTCTAACTCTAACTGCAACTTTTAATATTCTGTCAAACTGCTTTAACAACTCATCGGCAATATCTACAGCGAGAGCTTCAATTAAAAAATATTTTTGTTTTACGGTAAATTGACTCAGAAAAGAATACACCTGGAAATAATCCACAGTTTTATTCAAATCATCATCGACTGCAGCCTCTGAAAAATCAGTGTAAATATCAATATCCGCTTCAAACTTGCCGCCGACATATTGTTCCTCGTTACTCACTCCGTGATAACCATAAAATGTTGCATTCTTTATTCTGATAATATTAGTCATTTTGCAATTGGAATTTTTTTCTGCGTTAAAATTAAATAAATGTTAGTTAATAATGATTTCATTTTTCTTCAGCTTCTGCTCTGATTATCGAACCTTTTCTTAACTTGAGAAGATTTCCCAAATTAGCCCAGAAAACTCCTGTGAGAACCAGTGCTGCACCAATAAAGTGTTTTGTGGAAAGCACTTCGTCATAAAAAAAGTATCCAAGAACCAGAGCAACTATGGGGGTAATAAATGCTACCAGGGAAAGAATAACCAGATTGACATGCTTAATCAACCAGTAAAATGAAGTGAACGTAACTATACTTCCGAAAACTGCGAGATAGAGAATAGATATATATGCATTTTGATTGAACTTCAAAGTTGAAAGATCTTCTGTAAAGAATGCAATTAAAACCATGGAAATACCAGCGATAGCCATAGGTATAAAGTTCATTGAAAGAGGATGCAGGTGATGACCGAATTTTTTTATTGAAACTGCAATCCATGCTTGCATTATTCCGCTAAGAACGACTGCAAACATTCCGATTAAATAATTTGAAATATCACCAACGAATGAGTCTGAAAAAATTATCACAATACCGGCAAAGCCAAGCACTGTTCCGAATATTTTGAAGAAGCCAATAAAGTCACCCGGGATTCTTATGTGTGAAAAAATAACAACCCAAAATGGATACACCGCAAAAAGAACGGCTGCCATTCCGGATGGAACAAACTGCTGTGCCCAGTAAACCAGACCAAATGGAATAACAAATGAGAAGAAACCCATCAATAGATAAAGCCGTACTGATGCTTTATCGGTTTGAAGAGGAATGTTTTTAATCTTCATCAATATTAGAATAAGTACGGAGGCAAGTGAAAATCTAACGCCGGCAGAAAAAATTGGTGTTAAAGATTCAAGCCCATATCTTATTGCTATCCAGGTTGAACCCCAAACGAAGGAGATAGTAGCGTAAGCAAGAGCAATTTTAACTCCGAGCTTGCTCAATCATTCTCCTTCATTGCAATTATTCCAAGTGCTCTGCCTGATTTAACTCCTTCGCGCCTGTAGGAATGAAGCAGGTTTTTATATTCAAAACTGCATAAGCCGGAAATCTGAATATTTAATTCTTTCAATCCTTCATCAATTAACATTTTATAATTAGCTCCCGAAAGATTTAGATAGAATTTGTTTTTATTTACAATTAGGAATTCTTTATCAAACTTCGATGCAACTTCTTTTCCTACTTCATAATTATTTTGAGAGATCGAAGGTCCGATATAACAAATTAAATTCGATGGATCAGAATTAAAATCATCTTTCAATTGTTTAATAGTTTTTCTAAGAATCTTTTTCTCTGTGCCTCTCCAACCTGAATGGACAGCAGCTATTACTTTTTGCATCGGGTCATAAATAAAAATTGCCGGACAGTCAGCACTGCTGATAGCCAATCCAAGATTTTTTTTAGTTGTAATGAGTGCATCACTTTCACCACAGCTTCCGGATGAATTAACTGTGTTGACTATATCTTCATGCACTTGCTTTTGATAGCTGACCATTTTTTCGTTCAAATCAAGTTCAGTGAAAAACAATCTCCTGTTGAAATCAACAATTTCTTTTTCATCACCAACACTATATGAAAGATTGAAATAATAAGGCGGTTCTTCATTGGGACCGATCTTCGTACTGAAACCAAAAACTATTTCCGGAAACTGTTTGAAAATAAAAGGTTTGATGATGATCATAAAGTTATTTATCAGATACAAAAGAATGATTGAGAGTATACCACTTTAATAGTATATTAGCACGGTTATATTTAAAACATCACTTAAGGTAAATATATTGAAAATCTTAGTAACTAATGATGACGGCATATACTCGGCCGGTATAGCTGCATTAGCAGATGCGCTGAAAGAAATTGCCGAGGTAACCGTTGTCGCACCCAGCGAAGAGCAAAGTGCAGTTGGACATGGAATCACTATGAAATATCCTCTTCGGGTAACCAAATACCATAAGAACGGAAATTTCTTTGGTTATGCTGTTGAAGGAACTCCTGCTGATTGTGTTAAAATGGGAATAAGAAATATTATGGGTGAATCTCCTGACCTTGTTATATCAGGAATTAATCACGGTTCAAATACTGCTATCAATATTATTTATTCAGGAACCGTATCAGCAGCCAGAGAAGCAGCTATAATGGATGTTCCTGCAATTGCTATCTCAGTGACAAGCCACGATGCAAAAGATTTCAGATATGCAGGTAAAGTTGCAAAGATGATTGCACAAAAAGTTATTGAGCATGGACTTCCACAAGGAACACTAGTAAATGTTAATGTTCCTAATTTTCCTGAAAACGAAATTGCAGGCATACTCGTTACCGAACAAAGTAAAGCCAAGTGGGATGATATTTATGAAAAGAGAACTGATCCATTCGGCAAAGATTATTACTGGCTGACTGGAAAACTGGTAGAGATTGAAAATGAAAAACTTGGTGATCAGTTCGCAGTAAAAAATAAATTTGTCTCCGTTACTCCAATCCATTTTGATCTTACCGATTACGATACTTTTAAAAAAATGAAGAGCTGGGATATTGAGAAGATATTCAATGAAAAAACTAATTGATGTTTGCCAGATAGATGCATTTACTGATGAACCATTTCGAGGGAATCCCGCAGGTGTTGTTTATTCAGATGAACTAAATACGGAGGAAATGCAGCTCATCGCAAGAGAGTTTAACGTTTCTGAAACAGCCTTCATATCAAAATCCAGCGAAGCAGATTTTAATTTACGGTGGTTTACTCCAGCCGTTGAAGTTAAGTTGTGCGGCCATGCAACCATAGCTTCAATTCATTACTTACTTCAGCAAGGACTAATCCAGGAAAATTCTTCCCTAACTTTTAAAACACTATCCGGCATCTTAAACTGCAGCACAAAAAACGGAATTCATTCACTCAGCATTCCAATTCCTGAATTAAAAATATTTGAAGGAAATAAAGAAGAAATTATTAACGCGCTCAATGGCGGGAAAGTAATCAATCCCGAAAAATTCCCTTTTATTCTTGACAATGGTGGCTATCTTTATATTCATGTTTCATCCTTGTCTGATTTAATGAATATCAAACCAAACTTTAGCGAATTGTTTAAGCTGTCTATTGCACGTAAAGGATATGATGCCTTTACTATTTTTACTACTGAAACAATGGAAAAAGATAACCATGCTCATTTACGATTCTTCGCACCGTACTACGGAATTGACGAAGATCCGGTAACAGGTTCTGCAAATGGACCTCTGCTGCTGGTGCTTCGAAAGCTTGGATTAGTTGAACAGAACACTGAAGGAAAAACTTATACATTTGAACAAGGAGATGTTCTTGGAAGGAAAGGAAGAATTAATGTTTCTTTCACCCTATCGAAAAATGAGTTGACTATTTCCGGAAAAGCTGTAACAGTATTTAAGGGAGAATTAACTTTTTAATGTTTGGCTACGAAGATATTCAATTATCATTAGCTCATTCTGCGGCTTACCTTTTTATTGCTTTGTTGTTGATTACTCTTTATTCTTTTTACGTTTACCGGTTTACAATCCCTCAAATTGATCCGTTAAAAAAATTTTTACTGGTAACTTTAAGAGTCTTGGCACTACTTGTTCTTTGCTTGATTTTATTTGAACCCATATTGAACCTCAGTAAAAAATTAATTCTTGAACCATCAAATCTTGTTTTTATAGACAATTCAAGATCAATACAGATTGATGATGGAACAGAGCGTACAATTAGAGTTCAGAAAATACTTAATAATTTATCAGCTTATTCTTCTGAAAGTAATTTAAGTTTTAATTCATTCGGAAATTCTGTAGATGATGTAAGCGTTGATAGTCTGGAAGCGATGAAGTTTTCAGATGGATCTACTAACCTGCAGGAAATATTCAATTTTGTTCAACAATCAGACAGGAATATAGCTTCTATAACATTAATCACTGACGGCGTGATTACTTCGGGAAGCAATCCATATTATGAAGCCATTAATCTCGGCATACCAGTTTTTGCTATCGGGATAGGTGATACAACACAGCAGAGGGATGTTGAATTAAAAAAAGTTCTCCACAACGATTTTATTTATGCTGAAACTCCCACAATCATCATTTCAACAATTTCTAACAAAGGATTTGCCGGTGAATCCATCAAAGCAACGCTATTCGAAGATAATAAATTTGTCTCCCAACAGACAATAATTCTCAGCAATGCAGG
>JALONF010000426.1 GCA_025455085.1 Ignavibacteriaceae bacterium | reverse complement strand
GGATATCATCAAGCTAAATATGCAATGCCTTATGAGAACAACCTTTCAATTTTTATTGGCAGTGGTTTTAAAAGGAGTCTTGAGGAGATTAGACAAAGCGATAAAATCTTTATATGAGTAAATTTTCATCTCATCTTACTGCCATCCTGCTTGCTTTGCTTGTTACCTTCCTATGGTCAACTTCATTTGTGATAATAAAGATTGGGCTTGCTGAAATTCCTCCATTAACCTTTGCCGGATTGAGATACTCAATTGCTTTTATCTGCCTTTTGCCATTTGCATTTACTAAAGCTAATTCTACCGTAATAAAAAAACTTGAAAAGAAAGATTGGGGAAAGCTAATCCTCCTTGGTTTTCTGTTTTATGCTTTCACTCAAGGAACTCAGTTCATTGGGCTTTCACTTCTTCCTGCTGTTACCGTAAGTCTTTGGTTAAACTTTACTCCACTCATCGTTGCTGTGATGGCAATTTTCCTGATCAACGAATACCCTACAAAACTTCAGTGGTTTGGAGTGGTTCTGTTCATACTTGGAATAATCACTTACTTTTTTCCTGTTGCTTTGAGTGAGAACCAGGAATTAGGTTTAATTGTAATGACAATTGGGGTTCTTGCAAACTCTGCTTCCGCAGTGCTTGGCAGAAACATCAACCGTGAAGCCAGAATTAATCCGATTGTGGTAACCATAATAAGTATGGGTATTGGATCGATTCTTCTTTTACTAGTTGGAATAATTCTTCAGGGACTTATTCACAATCTGGAATCTAACTTTGCGAACACTATCTGCAATGGAGTCCAGTATAATTAATGGAACTATGTTGATTCAAATTGCAGTACTTGCGTGGATTTTTCTTAGTGAAGCTATATCATTTAAGGAAGGAGCCGGAATGCTGATCGCTGCGTTAGGGGCTATTATGGTTCAATTAAAATTCAGAGAAGGCTAGTTTTTATATAAATTAGAGGCAAACCAGAGTTCAAGTAACTTTTTCCAAACTAAGTAAAACCTACCTGTTAGAATAATCTCTTTCCATCCTGATATTGAGCAGAATTATCTTTACTAAAGGGTGATAACCACCGAAAACTTATTTAGTAAATCAGTGCCTTTGGCATACTATTAGCCAATTTACCACCCAGAAATTAACATCAACTTAACATAAACTAAAAAAAGGGAAAACATAAATGCGTTCAATAACAAAACTTTTTGTGGTGCTTATTTTTTTAGCTTTAAGCACTTCGCTTTTTGCCCAAGCCTCAGCAAGTGCTACAGCAGATGTTTTAGCACAGCTTAAAAAGGGTTTAACACTTAGTAATCTAGATGGCGATTTGGATTTTGGAGAAATAATTGTTCTTACGACTCCCCAAACACCTGTAATAACACCTGCAAATGGTGTAAGATTTTTAGCATCTGGACATCCAAATAAAAACGTTACTGTAACATTCAGTGGTGTTACATTAAATGGTAGTGGTGGAGGTACCATTGCATTTACTCCGGATGTTGATCATACCGGCAATTCCAGTACATACTCTTTGCCGGTTGATGTAACTTCTGGTGGTTCGTATCAACTTGTAAATACAACAGGCACTGGACAGCTTTACTTATGGCTTGGTGGTTCTTTGGCAATTGCAGCAAATCAGTTGGAAGGTGATTATACAGGTACATTCACATTGACCGTTGCATATTAGTTCTTAACGAACTCAAGTTAACTATTCTATCGACGCTGATACTAAATGTTGGCGTCGATTTTTTATTCTTCCCACTCAAAAATTTTAAACTTACCGAACACATCCATTTTATTAAAAAGCTATTTCTGGATAAAGTCAGGTATTAATTATATTTTTCAGTAATGAAGATATTAATAGTAGCTGTTTTGATTTATATTTTTTCAGTCGTGGCAATCGGGCAGTCGGCAAGCACCACCGCGTCTGGAACTGTCAATATCATTCAGCCTTTGTCCATTACTTCATTGGGTGGTAGTCTTGATTTTGGAGAGATCATAATAACTGGCGCTGCAACTACTTATCAAATTTTACCAGCTCAGGGACAATATTTTCAGATCCTGGGCCACCCCGGACGTTCCGTTAGTATAATTTTCAATCTGGTAAATCTAAGTAATGCAATCTGGGTAGGGTTGAATGGCGGAACGATTGGAACATTAGTGTTTACACCGCAGGTAGTTAACAATCTCAACGAACCAATTATAAGTGGAAACTTTTACCCGCTGACAATAAATGGAACAATGGGAGAGCTGGATATTAGAGTTGGAGGATCAATCACTGTTCAGCCCAATCAGCCGCACGGTGATTATATAGGAAATTTTATCGTCACTGTTTCTTATTGATTTTACTTTTAAAGAGGGTGTCGGTTATTTGATCAATCACTGTTCAGCCCAATCAGCCGCACGGTGATTATATAGGAAATTTTATCGTCACTGTTTCTTATTGATTTTATTTTTAAAGAGGGTGTGGGTTATTTTTTAACTCGAGGGCTTTTCGGTGTGTCTTAAATATGTTTGTTTAGCTTATTTTATTTTAGGCGGCATAATATTCGCACAAAGTTTATCAAAATCATCTGCGAATGTTAAAGTCAAATTACTGCCCGGTATTATGGTTGAGATAATTAATGAAGAAAATAAACCGGAAGTTTATCCTGAAATGATTTCCGAAAGTTTCGATGGGCCGGAGAATCGTGGACTTCTCCTGCGTTTAGTAAGAAGCAGAGGGAGTGGTCATATTAGGGTAGATGTCAGTCATTCCTTTAATGAAAAGAATGAAGCATTGCTTATTTATAAACCGGCTTCACAAGAAAAGATTGAATTAAAAAGAGTGAACGACTTCAAATCCTTGGAAGAATCATCTAATGAAGCTTATAATGAAATTCATTTCCGGATTGGAACAAATAAAATCAGCCTGGATGAAGTGGACCAGAATAAATTTAAAACTATAACTTTGTCGTTGACTTATAATTAATGTTAATCTGTTTTAATAATGAGTAAAATAAAAATACATATACACTTACTTGTAGTTTTTTACTTTATTTTTATGAATGGAGTTATACTTGCCCAGCAGCAGATAGTAATTGCAGTTACAGAAAATAATCTGGATTTTGGAGATGCATATATAGGATATCCTAAAACATTAAACCATACGGATGCCGGGGCAGCTAAGTTCAGGATGCGTCAAACTGTTAGAGGAAATCCCTGGGTAGCGGTAAATTTTGTTCTGCCAAATTCCCTGGTAAATGGTGCATATAGCGTTCCGGTTATTTTTGGTCCCTCCACAACTGCTTACTCGAAAACAGATTCACCAGCCGGCAGAACTAATTTTGATCCGAACAGTACATTAACAATCAGGTTGCAGCGAAACGATTTTCTATACATCTGGCTTGGAGGTGTTATTAACGTTCCGACAAATGTAATTCCCGGAGTTTACACAACAACAATTACAGTAACAATCACCGTTCTTTGATTATGAAAAAAGTCATCATACTGTTCGCCATAATATTTTATAAAACTATTTTTTCCCAGGTTATAATCTCACCGTATATACTCTATACTGATGCTAAAAACAAATTCGGTACGTTTTTAGTACAAAATGAATCAGACGAAATATATGAGGTTGATATATCTTTTATTTTTGGATATCCGGTTTCTGATTCTGTTGGAAATGCTACAATGCAATATTATGATCAGCCTGATACATTATTTCCCTCAGCAACTAAATGGGTAAGAGCATTTCCAAGAAAGTTTGCTCTTAATCCAAAGGAAAGGCAAGTGGTCAGGATGACTATCAATCCACCTGCAGATGTTACTCCAGGCACATACTGGTCCAGAATTGTTACCTCAGCCGCTCCTCAATCTATTCCGTTTGATACTCTTAGTGAGGGAGTTCGTGCACAGATAAAATTTGTTTTAAATCAGATAACCACATTACTTTACAGAGTTGATCCGACAACAACAGGAATAGAGATTGAGAACTTTTATTCTGATCAGGATTCAATTAATCTTAACATCTATGCGAAACTTAGGCGCACGGGCAACTCACCTTTCTTTGGGAATATTACTGCTATAATCCGCACTTCAGAGTATGAGGTTGTAGCTGAAGAGGAGCAGAGCTTATCAATTTACTTTGAGATGGTTAAGAAATTTCAATTTGATTTGCAAAAGTTTACATCCGGAAGCTATTCAATAGAATTAAAAATCGTATCGGATGAAAAAGAAGTGTTCTCTGAGAGTACATTAGAGCCAATTCCACAATTCTCCAAATATCTCACAATAGAAGTACCTTGATTCAAAAAATTTGCCCGTTGGTAATTTTTCTGTCAGTCTACTTTTTCCCCGGCTCATTAATTTACACCAGCGGGATAACTGCTGATCAGGAAATTATTTCCTCCAATAGTGATATGCCAGCAGACACCACAGTGAATCAAAGCATACACGCAGACAAAATGCAAAATTTTGAGGAAGCTTATCTACTTTTTAATTACAGAGGTATTGTAAAACGTACACTGGTAGTTTATTATGAGCAAAATTTTTTCCTGCCATTGATGGAAATATTTGACGAACTGATGATCAATTAT
>JALONF010000425.1 GCA_025455085.1 Ignavibacteriaceae bacterium | reverse complement strand
GGCTTCAATTGAGACGGATAGTACGCGGGCAGAATCTTTCTTGCTTAAATTCTGCAGGAAGTTAAAATTAAAACCACACCTAATAGCTTCTAATGAAAAAGTGTTTCATCACCTTGCAGCGGTTCACAGCTCAAATTTTTTAGTCGGAAACCTTTTCAATGCATTCTCACTTCTATCTTCCAGGGATAATATTCCAAAAAATATTCTTAATAAGACAACTCAATCTGCACTTGATAACGTTTTTAGGTTATCTCCCGCGAAAGCACTTTCAGGTCCAATTGATAGAGGAGATGTTTATGCAATCAGGAAACATCTTGATGCATTAAATGCTGAGATAAAGAAAACTAAGAGCAATCATTTAAAACTTCTGAGGAAGAATTATATCATTCAGTCAATTTCTCTTCTTGAAGTAGTCAAAGCGAAATATGGAAAATTGAGTGCTAAACATAGCAACATTAAGAAATTTTTGTCTGGTGAAATTCGAAAATAAATTAGAATAGAGATTGAACGTATATCACTATTTCATAAGTGATCATTGCGCTTATAGCAGAGACCGGAATAGTAAGCACCCACGCCCATAAAATATTTTTTGCAACTCCCCATCGTACTGCTGAAACACCTTTCACAGATCCAACACCAATAATGGAACCTGTAATTGTGTGAGTTGTACTTACTGGAATTCCAAACATTGTAGCACCAATGATCGTTAAACCTGCAGAAGTTTCGGCGCTAAATCCACCGAATGGATTCAACTTTGTTACTCTCATTCCGAGAGTTCTAATTACTTTCCAGCCGCCAACTAAAGTTCCCAATGCAATAACAGCATGGCTTAAAATAATTGCATAGAAAGGGACATAAAAAGTGCTTCCTAGTAAACCATTAGTAAAAAGGACAATCGTTATAATACCAATTGTTTTCTGGGCATCATTTGAGCCATGACTAAGACTATAGAGTGCTGCAGAAAGAAGCTGCAATTTTCTAAAATATTTATCAACTTTTCTTGGTTGTTGATTTCTGACAATCCATAAAGTTATGACTGAGAAGATATAAGCCATCAACAATCCTATTAACGGGGCTGCAAAAATGAATATGGCAACTTTTGTATAACCGGATAGGATGAGCGCACTAAAACCGGATTTCGCGATAGCTGCACCACCATAACCACCAATGATTGAGTGAGAAACACTTATTGGAAGTCCAAGATGAGTTGCGGTTGCTGTAAGGATAATAGCTCCTACCAGGCCAGAAAGAATAACAAAATTATCAACGATTGCAACATCAACTATTCCTTTACCAATTGTTGTTGCCACACTAACACCAAATGCGAATGCAGCAATAAAATTAAAAAATGCTGCCCAGGATACTGCCTGCAATGGCGTTAACACTCGTGTGGCAACCACTGTAGCAATAGAGTTTGCTGCATCATTCATTCCATTATAAAAATCAAATACAAGAGCAAGAACTATAATGAAGATTACAAATTCCATTAAAGCTTATGCGTTTTTTATGAAGATGGAAAGAATAATATTAGCTACTGATTGACAACGGTCAGAAGTTCTTTCCAGAATATCGAGCACTTCCTTTTTCTTTATCAGTTCGATTGCGTCTTTTTCATCTGCGAAGAGTTCCTGCATTGCATTTCTGTAAACAGTATCAGCCTCGGATTCAAGATCCTTTACTGCTTTTGTTTCATTGATGCGTCTTGCTTTCAGGTCCTGTATGGCAGTACCAAGTTCCTGCGTCTGTTTGTAAATAATTGATGCAAGTTTATCGGCGTGAGGTATTTTTTTTGTGATGTGAAAAGTTTCTATCCGTGCAGCAGCTCCTAAAAGCATGTCACTTATATCATCTAATCTTTTTATTAAAGCAAAAATATCTTCGCGGTCAAAAGGAGTAATAAAAGTTTTATTAAGTCTTTTTACAATACGTGATGAAATTTCATCACATCGTAATTCTAATGGTTTGATATTCAGATAGTGGTTTTTATCGACGAGCTCATCAGCAAAAAGCTGCTCCGTAAAAATAAATAAAAGGAAAGACATAGTTATATAGATATAATAAAATTCTGGAAAATAATTCTCTGAATTCTCTCGCTAATCTTTGTTATATTCACACCCGAAATTTTGATTTTAACGGAGGATTTAACCATTTCCAGTAAAAATAATACACAGGATAACCTTTTAGAAAAGATTGTTTCTCTTGCTAAAAGAAGAGGATTTGTATTTCAATCAAGTGAAATTTACGGAGGACTTAACGGCTGCTGGGATTATGGACCGCTCGGTGTTGAGCTTCTGAACAATATCAAAAGCGAGTGGTGGAAAGCAATGACGTATCGCGAAGATGTTGAAGGAATTGATGCTTCGATTTTGATGCATCCGAGAGTATGGGAAGCTTCCGGTCACGTTGAGAATTTTACTGATCCGATGATTGACTGTAAACAATGTAAAGCAAGATTCAGACTTGATGTGCTTGGCGACTCTTATGCAGATAAGAAAAAAGAAAAAGCAATTCAGGAGTTGAAAGAAAATTTAAAGTCAGATGAAAGA
>JALONF010000424.1 GCA_025455085.1 Ignavibacteriaceae bacterium | reverse complement strand
TAACTTTAATACGAGGTCCCGTTGATGAACTTATACACGGTAACGCCGGTGAAAATAAAGAGGAGTATTACGAGCTCATTAAACGTAACAGTGAGAAGCTTCAGGAGTTAATTGATCAGCTTCTTGAATTAACCCAGCTTGAAAATGCTGCCATTCCTCTTAAAGCAAAACAATTAAATCTGGTAAGCCTGCTTCGCGGATTGCTTTTTGCGTTTGACTCGCTCGCAAAGCAGAATGATCTGAAATTATCATTTCATTCAACAGAAGAGAGAATTATCTGCTGGATTGACAATGACAAGCTTGAAAAAATTATCAATAATCTCTTATCAAACGCTGTTAAGTTCACACCGGCAAAAGGTGTAATATCAATCATTGTGAAAAAAACTTTGTTGAATGGAAATGAAGTTGCTGTTATAAAAGTTTCTGACACGGGTATTGGAATTCCAAAAGATAAGCTGGCAAATATTTTCGATCGCTTCTACCAGGTTGATGATTCAACAAGAAAAAAATATGGCGGCTCGGGAATTGGTCTGGCTCTGGTTAAAGAACTTGTTGACCTGCATAAATGGAATATCGAAGTTCGAAGTGATTTTGGAAAGGGAACTGAGTTTATTCTTAGTATCCCGATATCTGATGCTTATCTCAGCGAACAGGAGAAGGTCGTCGGACAGGTTGTTGATTCTGAAAAAGAAGCGGAAACTGATTGGAAGCTTATAAATGAAGCTTCTGAACCGATTGAAATCGAGATTGAAAAAGAAATTCAGGAAAAACAAAAGCTGCTTGACGCAAAACCTTTAATTTTAATTGTTGAGGATTCAGAAGATGTGCGTTCTTACTTAACCGGGTTGTTAAAAAACGATTACAGAATTAGTGAAGCAATAGATGGCGTTCACGGAATAAAAAAAGCAACTGAGGTGATGCCGGATTTAATTATCAGTGATGTTATGATGCCTTCGATGAATGGAATGGAATTATGCCGAAAAATAAAAACTGATTGGCAGACTAGTCATATTCCTGTAATTCTTCTCACTGCAAAAGCTTCACCTGAAAGTAAAATTGAAGGACTTGAAACCGGTGCAGATGATTATCTTACAAAACCTTTCAGTTCGAAGGAACTTTTTGTTAGAATTAAAAATCTTCTTGAGCAGAGAAAATCTCTCCGTGAAAAATTCAGTAAAGAAATTAAGGTCGAGCCAGCTTCAATCGCCGTCACTTCTTTAGATAATGAATTTCTTAAAAAAGCATTTGATGTCGCTGAACAAAATTTATCTAATACCGAATTCAACTCCGAAGCATTTGCAAAAGAAATGTTTCTCAGCCGCAGCCAATTGCATCGCAAACTCCTAGCAGTAACCGGACAGGCACCGGGGGAATTTGTAAGAACTTATCGTCTAAAAAAAATTGAGCGTAACCCAGATTGCCTTTGAGGTTGGATTCAGCAGTCCTTCTCATTTTACAAAAGCTTTCCGCCAGCAGTTTAATTGCTCACCTACTGAGTTTACTGCTAAAATATAGTTTAGCGTTATTCGGTTACGAAACCCCTATCGTAATTTATTTTACGGCAACGTGTCTAAACGAAACCACTTAACGAAACGGGCTTCATTATTGCAACCGATGTTCACTTTTACCTCTATACCTCATACCTTTATATCTTAAAACCCACTTTGCAACAAATCCGCTAATGTTTGACACACCAGCGACAGCCGCCGCCTGTGATAAAAATTAAGTTTGTGCATCAAAAAACAACATAAACTAATAAGGGCGGTTGGTTTGAGTCAGTCATCGAGAGAGGCGGAAATGGATAAAATACTTGAAGAAATTCAAAAAAGCGAAAAACGTTTCAAGCTGGCAATGATAATAGTTCTATTCATTGTCAGCTTAGCTGCCGCGATGATATTTATAAGTCTGATCAGTTCATTATGAAGTTGTTTCAAAAACATCTGACGGATATCATTTATTTATTGGTTTTAGTATCTCTAATTCTATTTCTTGAAAGGATAATTTAAAATGAAAAACCTTCTCATAACAATTGTAATAAGCTTATTGCAAATAAATTTTATATCCAACGCACAGGATATAACAAACACACTTGCACCAAATGGGAACTTTAAAATAAAATATGGTTCAACAGATTATTTTATACTTAACCAGGAAAATGGTATCATATACCTGGTTTCGCCACTTGCCGGTAATCAGCGAAGCTCTATATTCAAAGGTGTAGATCGGTTTCTACATTCATACTCTAGTATTGGAACACTTGGTCAGAATACTTTTCTTGGTATCAGTGCAGGGAATTTTACAATGGGTGGCTCCTTAGTCTATGAAGGCAGCTTTAATACAGGTGTTGGTTATCAATCACTATCATCTCTTACAACTGGCAGTTCTAATTCTGCATTTGGTAGTACTTCTCTGGAAAACAACATCTCTGGTAGTGGTAATTCAGCTTTTGGTCAAAGTGCTTTATTTAGAAATGTTTCTGGTAATAATAATTCAGCTTTCGGTTATTTCGCTTTGAACATTAATGAAGCAAATAATAATTCAGCTTTTGGAAATGGTGCTCTTTGGATCAATAGAAATGGTGAAAATAATTCTGCTTTTGGCTACAATTCCCTTAATCAAAATTTTTACGGCAGTTACAATTCAGCATTCGGAGTAAATTCTCTTTTTACTAATGATGGAAACAATAATTCTGCTTTCGGATACAATTCTTTATATGCCAACATAACTGGAAGCAATAATTCCGCTTTCGGGAATGGGGCACTATCATCTAATACGACAGGCTACCAAAACTCTGCTTTCGGAGACAATTCATTAGCTTTTAACTTAGATGGTTATCAGAATTCAGCTTTTGGACATCAATCATTAAAAAGCAATACAACGGGTTGGCATAATTCAGCATTTGGTCTTAATGCCCTTATATCTAATACAACAGGATATCAAAATTCAGCTTTTGGGCTTGAGTCAATGTATTCAAATACTTCTGGTTTTTGGAATTCTGCTTTTGGAAATGCTTCGCTTTTTAACAATACCACCGGCACTTATAATTCAGCATTCGGGCTTTCTTCTCTCGCCTCCAATACAACTGCCTGGCATAATTCAGCGTTCGGATTTCAATCACTCTTCACAAACTCCACAGGTAATCATAATTCAGCTTTCGGAAGTGGTTCACTTTTTTACAACTCTACAGGCAGCTCTAATTCTGCTTTTGGTTACTGGGCATTACAAAGTAATACCACTGGATATGAGAACTCTTCTTTCGGTATGAATTCATTACTTTACAACACCACAGGCTGGCATAATACTGCTTTTGGATTTGATGCTTTAAGAAATAACACAACAGGTTTTCAAAATACTGCAGTTGGACATCATTCGTTACAAAATAACACCGGCAATTATAACACAGCCATTGGCTACAACGCAGGCTCAACTGTAACTACAGGGTATAATCTTACTTTAGTTGGTATTGATGCAAACCCATCCTCACCAACAGCAAACGATCAGATAACTCTCGGTAATATTTTTGTCTCATCCCTGCGATGCAATGTGCAGACTATTACAAGCCTTTCTGATGCAAGAGATAAAAAGAATATTAAAGACTTAACTCTTGGACTTGACTTCATCACAAAAC
>JALONF010000083.1 GCA_025455085.1 Ignavibacteriaceae bacterium | reverse complement strand
TGCCTATGTAAAATTATCAAAAACTTTAACCTATAGCATTATGAAAAGAAAAACTTTCAGGATAAATAAAGCCGGTTCACTCAACAGTTTGAAATTGATAGATGAAAATCTTCCGGAACCATATGAGAATGAAGTTACAGTTGAAGTTAAAGCTATCGGGCTGAACTTCGCTGATCTGTTTGCAATTCAGGGACTGTATAGCGCTACTCCGAAAGGTAGTTTTATTCCGGGTCTTGAATATTCGGGAATAGTTTCAAACACAGGCGGCCAAGTAAAAGGATTCAAAGCTGGTGATAAGATTATGGGGGCAATCAGATTCGGAGCTTACGCAACTCATCTGAATATAGATTATCGTTACATAATGAAGTTACCTGAAAATTGGAGCTTTGAGGAAGGTGCATCATTCATTGTTCAATCACTCACAGCTTACTATTCGCTGGTAGAACTAGGAAATATCAAAGCAAACGATACAGTTCTGATTCATAGCGCTGCCGGTGGCGTTGGGATTTACGCAAACAGAATTGCGAAAAAATTTAACGCATATACAATCGGGACAATCGGGTCAGAATCGAAAAGGAACTTTTTAATAAATGAAGGTTACGATGAAGTTATCGTCAGAGAAAATAATTTTAAGGAGCAATTGAAAAAAGCTATTGGAGAAAGAAAGCTGAATCTTGTTCTTGAATCAATCGGCGGAAAGATATTTGAAGAAAGTTTCAAAGCACTTGCACCATCTGGAAGAATAATGATTTACGGCGGTGCTCAGTTTATGTCGCGTTCATCCAAACCAAACATTTTCAAGATAATTCCAAAATTTTTATTTCGTCCAAAAGTTGACCCGCTTTCTCTTTCAAATGAAAACAAATCAATTATGGGTTTCAATCTTATTTACTTATGGGACAGACCCGATGAGTTAAATAATATGGCGATTGAAATATTAAGGATGAATCTTCAACGACCTCACGTGGGAAAAGTTTTTGCATTCGATAAATTAATTAGTGCTTTAAAGTATTTTCAAACCGGTAGAAGTATCGGGAAAGTGGTTGTGAGGACTTAGTGTTTCTAAGTGCTCTTTGTGTCTTGGTGGTAAAAACTTCAAGTAACCACTAAGACACTTAGAAACACTAAGTATCACTGAGATTTCGACTCTCCATTCAAGTACTCCTTCAAATATTTTCCTGTCCACGAACTTTCAACATCGACTATTTCTTCCGGAGTACCAGCAGCAACTACTTCCCCACCTTTTTCTCCGGCTTCAGGACCAAGATCAATTATGTAATCTGCGCATTTTATTACATCCAGATTATGCTCTATAATAACCACTGAATTATTTCGCTCAACTAGCATATTGAAACAATTAAGAAGCTTTGAAATATCGTCGAAGTGAAGCCCCGTAGTTGGTTCATCGAAAATAAAAAGTGTGTGCCTGTTCTCTCTGCTCGCTGCAAGATGCGAAGCTAGCTTCACTCGTTGCGCTTCTCCACCAGACAATGTATTTGACGGCTGACCTAATTTGATATAACCTAATCCAACATCAGATAGAACCTGGAGAATATTTTCAATTTTTCTGTGTCCCTGGAAAAACGGCAAAGCTTCATCAACAGTCATTTCAAGAACTTCAACAAGATTTTTTCCGTGATATGTAATTTCTCTTGTTTCTTTTTTATATCGTGTTCCTTCGCAATCGTCGCAGGTCAAATATAGATCGGCAAGGAACTGCATTTCAACTTTGATAAAACCATCTCCCTGGCAGGTTTCGCATCTTCCACCCGGAACATTGAATGAAAAAAAACCGGGCTTATACCCTCTTGCTTTTGCTTGATGCGTTGATGCGAAAAGTTCTCTAATTAACTCAAATGCTTTTACGTAACTGATTGGATTTGACCTCGGAGACTTTCCAATCGGTGACTGATCTACAATCTCAATTCCATCAATATATTTTGCACCAACTATGTCATCAAACTTTCCAACATGCGATGGCGCCATTCCAAAATATTTTGCAACTCCCGCATAAAGAACATCGTGAATTAGCGTACTTTTTCCAGAACCGCTCACTCCCGTTATCACAACAAATCTATTTAAAGGAATTTCGATGGTAATATTTTTAAGGTTGTTTTCTTTTGCGCCGATGATTTCAATGCTTTTAGTTTTTTTGTTAATCCTTTTTTTAGGAAGAGGAATTTTCATCTTTCCTGAAAGATATTTTCCGGTCAAAGATTCTTCATTATTAATTATAGCGTCAACTGTACCTTGTGCAACGATTTCTCCACCGTAAACTCCGGCTCTCGGACCCATATCAAAAATAAGATCAGCATTACGCATCATTTCAGGATCGTGCTCAACAATAAGAACCGTATTTCCAATATCACGAAGATTTTTTAATAAACTTATCAACCTTTTGTTATCTCTTGGATGAAGACCGATTGTTGGTTCATCAAGTACATAGAGAGTTCCAACTAGCGAGGAACCAAGTGAAGTTGCAAGATTGATTCTTTGTGTTTCTCCTCCTGAAAGTGTACTGCTCAAACGATCCATTGTAAGGTAACCAATACCGATATCATTCAGAAACTTTAATCTCTTTATTATTTCTTTAAATATCCTTTCACCAACAAGCAAATCATATTCAGAAAGCTGAAGCTCTTGAAAAAATTTTAAAGAGTGTTCGATTGGAAGAGCGACAACATCATAAATTGACTTACCTGCAATCTTAACCTGCAAAGCTTCTCTTCTTAAGCGCGATCCTTTGCAGGCACTGCAGATTGTGTAGCCTCTGAATCGGCTAAGCATTACACGGACGTGCATCTTATAAGTTTTCTGCTCAAGTTTTTCGAAGAAGCCATCTATTCCGTGATAAGTACCGAATCCTTTTTTAACCAGATCAAACTGATTTTCAGATAATTGTTTGAAGGGAACGTTGACTGGAATCTTAAATGTTTTTGCATTCTGCACAAGGTCACGAAGAAATGAGCTGTATTTCGCTCCACGAAATGGTGCAATTGCTCCATCCATAATGCTGAGGTTTGGATCCGGAATTACAAGGTTCATATCAATGCCAATTGTCTTGCTGAATCCCTGGCAGACAGGGCAAGCACCGAACGGATTATTGAAAGAAAAAAATCTTGGTTCTGGTTCTTCGTATCTTATTCCGCAACATTCGTAGTATTTGTTGAATTCTTTTTCCTCACCAGTTTCTGCATTGATTATGACAAGCCTGTTTTCACCTTCTTTGAAAGTTACTTCGATTGAATCAGAAAGTTTTTCACGGATTACATTTTTCTCAACCTTAAATCTTTCTATAATCACTCGGATATCTTTTAACTTTTTAGCGGGAAATTTTTCTTCATTCAGATCAATTAATTTTTTACCTGAATAGATTCTAAAGAAACCGCGCTTCCGTAAAAGATCAACTTCCTCCTTTGCAGAATGACCTTTGTGTTCGTGCAACGGAAAGCCAAGATAAAATTTTGTTCCATCCGGTTGGCTTTCCAGCCAGTCAACTACAGTTGTTGTAGTTGCTCGTGTTACTTCTTTACCACATTGAAAGCAAATCGTTTTTCCAATTCTTGCAAAGAGAAGACGAAGGTAATCGTAAACTTCTGTTGTAGTTCCAACTGTTGAGCGCGAGTTTCGCGCAACAGTTTTCTGCTCAATTGCAACTGCTGGAGAAATTCCCTGTATAAAATCAACATCCGGCTTGTTCATTCTTTCTAAAAACTGTCGTGCATACGAGGAAAGACTCTCGACATACCTTCTCTGCCCCTCTGCATAAATTGTATCGAAGACAAGAGAAGATTTTCCGCTTCCGCTTACACCTGTAAACACAACCAGTTTATTCCTTGGAATCTCAAAGCTGAGGTTTTTAAGATTGTGCTCGCGTGCACCTTTAACGATTATCCGTTTATTATTTACTGAGGATTTGTTGTTGTTCATTATAGAAAAATATCAAAAAGAAAAAGAAGGATTTCTGCCAGAGGCAGACAAGATATAAATCCAGACTGTTAATTTAAGAATTTATTGGACACGTCAGAGGGGAAAATGTAAGTGCTTAGTGAATAGAGATGACATCTTTCTACTCGCTTTTTATGATGCAAAAGATGTCATCCTTTAAATTGGTTTTAATATAATGAAATTAGAGAGTAGAGACTCGCAATTATGTGATTCCACTAATAATCATTGACTATTTTTATTATACTCCTGAATTGCCATCTTCTCAAGTTCGCTTTTCATCTCTTTTGGCAGGGTAACGGTTTCATAATATTTACCGTCTTTTCCTTTTTGATCCGGAGAAGAAAGAAATAGACCGTTAGAGCCATTGACGAGACGAAATCCTTTGATGATAATTCCATCACTTGTTTGGATATCAAGGAATGCAGCGGTCTTTCCACTTCCATCCGATTTTAAAGGATTCATTCTTAATATTTTCATTGCAGCCTCCTGTTTTGGTTTGGGATAAATGTCGGGAACAATTTATAATATTTGTTACTTTATGTCAAATCCCTCCAAATACATACCATTAATTTTTCTTAGGAAACTATTTATTTTTTTGATTCCAGAGATTTCAATTCATCAATTTTCTTATTCAACAGCTCTATTTTCTCATCAAGCTCTTTAGTTTTACGGTCAATCTCCTTTTCATATTCTGCTGCATCCCAGTAACCACGTTCTTCAAAATAACTCTTAAATAACCAGTTATACTTTAGCGCTTCCATATTTTCCGATAGTCGAGCTGCCGCTGTTTTAGACTCCTCGGATATTTCTTTGAGGTTAACAATTAAAGATTGAAAGTTTGAATCTGCACTGGTACCTTCAACCAGAAGCGAACCAAGAACACCCTTGCCCCTGGAAGCATTGTAAATCAGAGTATCAATTCCTACAACTACCCTATTAATATTTTCAACCGCTGATGCAACAGATACCCCTAGCGTTTTATACTGTTGAGTAATAATATTTAATTCAGCAGTAATTGAGTTAAGACTTTTATCGGCAGACTTTGTTAAATCCGTTGCGGCATAATAAAGAGCATCATCAGTAAATATTTTCCCAACTGTTCCCTCTCCAGCATTTATCCTATTAATTATATCAGCAAGATCTTTTGTCATTTCTCTTGTGTAACCCATAATTCCTTGAGTTTCCTCAATGATATCAGCAAAACTAACTGGCTCCTTCGCACGTATTACTCCGCCATCTTTAACGAGTTCTGATCTGCTGTCTCCAATCCGGAGTGAAACAAATTTATTTCCAACTAAGCCTTCAGTTTGAATTTCTGCCTGAGTATCTATTCTTATAAAATGTTCAATCTCTTTCAGGAGCCTCATTGTAACTTCTATGGAACTTACAGTATCACCTACAACTTTTATATTCTGAACAGCACCTGCATCAATGCCACTCAATTTAACCGGAGCACCATTTCTCAAGCCTTCAATATTATGAAAGTAAGCTTTCACTATAAATGTTGGTTTGAAAAGAGCTTCCTTATTACCGAGCATAAATATTCCGATAACAAGGAGCGTACTCCCGATAAAAATAAAGATGCCAAGCTTGGCGCCTGATAGTCCACCTTTCATTTCAAACTCCCGTTAGTTTCAATTATTTCATCACTGAAAAAGTTTTTTAATAATGGATCATTTGAAGTTGTGAGATCGTTAATGCTTCCTTCTTTTACGATCTTTCCACCATCAAGGATAATTGCTCTGTCCGCAATAATTTTTGCACAAAGCAGATCGTGCGTTACAACAATCGATGTCATTTTCAATGCATGCTGTAAGTCTGTTATCAAAGCACTGATTTCTTTAGATGTAATTGGATCGAGTCCTGTTGTTGGTTCATCGTAAAGCATAAGCTTTGGCTTTGTAATTATAGATCTTGCAAGACCGATTCTTTTTTTCATACCGCCTGAAAGCTCAGAAGGCATTTTATCAATTGCTTCAAGGAGAGAAACAGCCTCGAGCACAAAATGTACTCGTTCGTCAATCTCCTTTCTATCCAGATCAAAATTTCTTATTAAAGGAAATTCAAGATTCTCCCTAACACTCATAGAATCATATAGAGCTGCACCCTGAAAGAGAAACCCGATATCTTTTCTAAGGTCGTTAAGTTCTTTAAGATCAAGCTTAAGCACATCCTTACCCTGAATAAAAACGCTTCCAGCATCGGGCTCCATTAACCTTATCATACATTTAAGCAGAACACTCTTGCCTGTTCCGCTTCTTCCGAAAACAATCATGTTCTCTGCTTCGGTAACATTGAAAGAAACGCCATCGAGTACGGTATTACCGTTAAATGATTTGTATAAATCTTTAATCTCAACCATTACTTCACCGTTGGCCAGATCCATAAAGTTAATTTAACAAGAACCATATCAAAAATTAAAATGAGTAATGATGAAACAACCACTGCACTTGTGGATGCTTTTCCAACACCCTCTGTTCCATTCTCAGCAGTATATCCTTTGTAAGAACCAACCAGTCCGACAATAAAACCAAAGACAAAAGTCTTACTAACACCTGGAATTGCGTCACCGAATTCAACGGCAAAAATCACACGATCCAAGTAGTAAGCCCAGGTCATATTCTGAACAAGTACTACTGCAATATATGCACCGATCAGTGATATAAAGATTACATACACAGTTAAAATTGGAAGGATAAAGGTTGTTGCGAAAATTCTTGTTACCACTAAATATCTGAATGGATTTACACCCGAAACTTCCATCGCATCAATCTGCTCAGTAACTCGCATCGAGCCAAGCTCCGCACCAATACCAGAACTAACACGTCCTGCAAAAATTAATGCACAAATTACCGGGCCAAGCTCACGTACAATAGAAATTCCAACTGAGCCGGGAAGAAACGCTTCAGCACCAAACCTTTTAAGAACTGGGCTAAGCTGCATTGCGATAACTAGTCCAATTATGAAACCTGTAACTCCCACAATTGGTAGCGTTTTCATCCCAAGCTCAATCATATGTTTCCTGATCTGCTCAATTTCATAAGGGGGAAGAAAAACTTCTTTTAAGAATCTTATGGAAAAATTTGATAGGCCACCGATCATTGAAAAAAATTCAGTAAGTCTTTTTTCAGTTGTACTAAATAGTTTGCCAGGTGTTAAAATGTTGTTCAATTTATCTGCATCAAGTTATGTTTATTGTGTTGTAAAAATATAGAAAATGATTGTGAATATAAATCAGCACAGGTGACTTCAATCAAGTATCTTATTGATCAGTTTTTGTAATCAATAAGTATCATTTTGTAGAAAAGTTAAAACGCATTTTCATAATGATTTACCTGCGGATTATTCAAGTCCTCGAATAATATTGCAAACACATCAAACCGGCAATCAATTTCAGTTATTCCCTTATCATAAAGATATAACTCTGCCATTTTTCTAACCTGTTTTTGTTTGTTTTTCGTGATTGAATATTCCGGTTCACCGAACTCAAGATTCTGCCGGGATTTTACTTCAACGAAAACAGTGCAGCCATCTTTTGGATCAATTGCAACTATATCAATTTCGCCGTGACTGAATCTGTAATTGCGTTCAATAATTTCATATCCTTTGTCAGCAAGAATTTTAGCGGCAAGATCTTCCCCTCTTTTTGCAAGTTCTTTTTTATCCAGATTCATTTTTAATTCGCTTCAATTGCATTAGTATCAAACTCAAGCATTTGTTGCTCTGAAAGAATATTTTTTAGAAATGATTTTCGGTGCAATGGGCTTGGACCAAGCTTTTTTATTATTTCTCTGTGCTGCTT
>JALONF010000082.1 GCA_025455085.1 Ignavibacteriaceae bacterium | reverse complement strand
GATAGTTCGGCTTCAACCGGATTTGAAATATCAGCCAGATCAAGATAATCTGGTTTGTATGCTGGCTTTAAAAATTCATCAGACACAGTTGAAATATAATCAGGTTTAAGTTTGTCAACTTTTCTAACTGAAATAATATCCTTGCCAAAAATCACGAAGTCTGGTAACTCAACATTAGGATTAGTTCCCTGAGAATAAATCACGGCAGTAGATAAAAGCAATATTGTTAAAAAATATTTCATCATTTGAGCTTACTTATTTTTTGTCTGGCTTCTTCTCCAAGTTCATTACCTTTGTGCTTCGTAACTACAACTCTATACATCTCTTCTGCCTGTCTTTTATCGTTCAGCTTAACATAGCAATCTCCAAGCAGAAGATAAGATCGTGAAAGCCAGGGTTCATACTGTGAGTAAACAGTTCTCACTCTAACTAACGCAGAAATAGATTCTGAATATTTTGCCTGGTCAAATAACGACAAACCGTAATAGTACTGAGATCTGGCACCCAAATCATCTGTTCTTTTTTCTGCAACATCCAAAAAGTTTTTGTTAGCTGCATCGTACCTGCCTGCTGCCATATCAATTAGACCCATTTCAAACTTGGCCTGGTCAGCAAATATTGTTTCGCGGTGATACATTGCTAACTCTTCAAAAGTTCCATATGCTTTCTGGATATTATCCATTTTAACGTATGCTGTGCCTTTAATAAACAAAACTTCTGGCAGTCTTGGCGAATCCTTCAATTTGGTTGAAGCTTGCTCTAAAACTTCAATCGATGCCTGATAGTTTCCATTGGCTTCATACATTTTGCCCAGTTCGATTACAGAGACGGCAGCAGATTCAGAACCGGGGTAACTTTCAAATACTTTAGTAAAATAGAAAATTGCTTCATCATCCTGCTTCAAGTTTTGCGAGCTTTTTCCTAACCAGAAATATGCTTCAGGCACTAATGAGCTTCGAGGATATTTAACAAGAAACTCCTGGTAACTGGTTTTGGCATTCTGGTAATCACGCTGACTGTAATATATTTCTCCTTTTTTGAAGAAGATCAAATCGGAAAATTTTAAATTTGGGTTTTGGCTTGTGTATCTGTCAATAAGGTTTATTGCTTCATCGGATTTACCCATCGCTACATAACTGTACTGCATTCCATTTATTGCATCAAATACATATTCAGAAGAGGGATATTTAGTTAAAACATTTCGATAGTTCACTATTGCCGAATCATACATGCCGAGATTAAAATATGCATCACCGATTGAATAGAAAACCACGGGTGTAAGAGCAGAGTTTTTATATATCTGAAGTACATATCTGAAATCGGTGATAGCATCCTCAAATTCTCCTTCCTGGAATTTGATGAAACCAACCGTAAACAATGAGCTCTCCGCATATTTGGAATCAGGAAATTTTTGCTGAAGATTACGAAATTCAGTTATTGCAGCGTTCGTCTCACCTGACTTATATAATGCCTGTGCATACTGGTAATACGCATATGGATCGTCGGAAGAATATTTTCCTGACTGGAATAGCTGCTTAAATATTCTACTTGCAGCAGCAAAATTTCTTGCACCATAATAGCTATCTGCTAATCGCAATTTTGCATCAGTAATTCTAAAATCATTCGGATAACGATCTATAAATTCAGCAAACTGGTAAGCAGCATTGGAATAGCTGCCAAGATTAAAATGACAATATCCTTTTGAATATGTTAACTGTTGAACATATTCAGCTTCATTGCTTTTAATCGAATTGTACCGGGATAAAGCCTCCTGATATTTACCCAAACTAAAGTAGCTTTCAGCCATATAAAAATTTATTTTATCCGGTTCGAATGATGGATTGATTGATTCGGCATTCCTGAAATAATCCGTAGCTTGCTCGTAATCACCAAGATGGTAGAGTGATACACCCATACCAAGCAGCGCCCTCTGGTGCACCTCATTTTCAGCTTCCGTAATTCTGATAGCTGGTTCAAAGTTACCTCGAGCCTTTACATAATTTTTATTTCTGAGTTCAATTTCGCCAATCATTGTGAATGCTTTTGCACGCGTAACAGGATCATCTGATGAAGTAGCATTGGCCAAGTACTGTGATGAGAGCTCGAATTTGTTTTGATCAAAGTATATCAAACCAATAAGACTTTCTACCAGTGATGCTGATGGATGATCTGGATATCGCTTCAGAAAATCTTGAAAAATAATTAATGCTTCATTAGTGTTCCCTGAATATCTTTTTGATTCGCCTTTCCAGATGAATGACTTTATAGCTGTGCTATCGTCACCTTGGGAGAGATTATTGAATACTGTATATGCTTCATTATACTTTGATTGCTGAAAGTAAGACCATGCTAAACCATACTGTGCATCTCTATGGACTGGAGTGCGAGGGAAGTTATCAATTATTTCTGAGTAAGTAGTTGCAGCTTCAGCATACTCTTCAACTCTGTAATGTGCGTTAGCCAATAAGTACAATGCCTCCGCAAGATTCTCTTTAGGGAGATCCTGCAACGCAGGATTTTTTAATTCGAGGATTGAATTATAGTAATCCTTCAAATAGAAATAACAGACACCTATTCTTACCTGTGCCTGTAGTGCAAGCGGACTGCTTGAGTGATAGGTTAAAAGTTGATCATAATATTTAACTGCGTTCTGATAGTCTTTCATTTTTTCATAAACACTGGCCAACGCATAGAGCGAGTGATCACGAAACCTGTTACTTGATTTGTCCTCAATTGCCTGTGTTAAAAAATCTATTGCTTCATCAAGTTTTCCTTCTGCTGCATAAGATTCTCCAATCCAGTACATCGATGAGCCGACATAATCACTTCCGGGGTATTGATATATAAGCATCAAATGATTTTTTCTGCAAAGTGCATATCTTTCTATATCAAAATAAATTAATCCGAGAGTGAATAAAGATTCTTCTCTGAACTTTGACCAGACAACATTGCTAGCAATAAATTCAAAACCTGTTGCCGCCTCATCTTTCTTTCCCATCTTTAATAGTGAGTTAGACGAATAAAATCTAGCTGACGCATAAAGCTCATTTTCAACACCATAATCCTTTATAATATCTTCAAAGATTTTATGGGCATCGGCAAAGAGTTGCTTATTATAAGCATCCATTCCTTCATTAAATTCTTCAGCTATACTTTGACTAAATGCAATTGGACTAGTGAGGAGGCCAATGAAGGAAATGAGAATCAGATATTTAATTATTACTGGATGACTCATATATCAGTTTAAGACGAAGCTTTCTTTTTTAAAGTTTCAGAATGATAAGCTTCCATTTGCTCAAAATTCTGCATATTCTGAGGCTAAATATTGGGTATATAGAGCTTAAAGTCAAGAGAAATAATAAAATATGGGAATTCACTTAAAGATATTGTTTAGAATTTAGCGCCTTCTTAATGAATATAATGAGATAGTTATGGATTTTATCTTTAAATATTTTTAAGTTTATGACAGCAATTTGAATCAATTACTAAATTGGAGAGAAAATGAAAAAGAACCGTTACATTTTAACGTTGATTGCCGCTCTTTTACTATTACCAAATTTTACTAGCGCTCAATTAGTAAAAATTGGGGCTGGTGGTGGATTAACTCAAGTTTTGGCACCAGATGCTCTTACAAAAGAAGTATCCGAAGGTGGAACTGGTTATTCAACCGAGTGGAACACAGGAGTAGTTGGCAAAGTTGACATACCAATGATTTCGATTACCCCCAAAGCTTTCATTCTTTACCATTCCCTATCAGGAAGTGGTACCCAAACAGAATTATTCAAAGCTGTGCAAGCCGAGGGTGATTTAGAAATTAGCCAATCAATATTAGAAATTGGTGCCGGAGTTCAATATAATTTTATTCCCGCTCCGCTTGGATTTGATCCCTACATAGCTTTGGATCTTTCATTCAACAGCTTCGGAAAAAGTAAGGTTAATGATGTTGAAATTGATGGATCAGATGTTTCAAGATTCGGAGGAGGAATTGGTCTTGGGACTGAAGTTACAATTATACCGATTATTAATCTTGATTTATACTTGAGTTACAAAATGTTCAACTTGACTGGCAAAGAAGATGGTGAAGAAACAATTAGTACTGTAACTCTTGATGCATTTATAATTTTTAATTTCTTATAATCAGTCGAAGGGAATGCGCAAGTTGTACGTTCTCTCTTCTTTTTCCAGACTTCTAATTTCACTTTTTTATTTAGATATAAAAAAACCCTCGGTTAAGAGGGTTTTTATAAATCATCAGATTTAGTTTAGCAAACCGAGTTCGTACTCGGCAGTCTTTTTATAAGTAGCGTCCTGCTTTGCCTTCTCAAACATCTCTTTTGCTTTTGTAATGTCTCCCTTACCTTTGTAAGCAATTCCCATATAAAAGTTAGGGCCACCGGTTGTTATTTTAGATTTATATTTTAAAGCATTCTGTGAAGCTGATATACATTTATCCCATTCTCCCAATTCAGAATAGAGTTTAGCAAGCGATAAATATGCAGCATCATAATTATCATTTTCAACAGCTTTAGTTAAATACTCAACTGCTTTTTGCGCGTTTCCCTGAGATATTTGATCATTGCCAAGTTTAGTGTACGCCAATGATAAATTCTTCTTTACTTTTTTTGTAATGCTTACATCTTTAGTTAGAGTTAATACTTTTTCAAATTTATTTATGGCTTCGGTATAATTTCCCATCGAGAAGTAAACACCACCTAAAGCATTATAGCCAGGTTCAAAATCATTTTTCATTTTTATACATTCTTCCAACGAAGCTTTTGAACCATTAAGATCGTTAGCCTTTTTCTGTGCCACACCTTTCTGGTAATAAATTCTATAATCTTTTTCGATCGCAAGCGCTTTATCATAATTACTAATAGCCCCATTGTAATTTCCAGCTTTCAACTGACTATTACCTTCATTATATAGTTTCCCCGCTTCAGTATTCATTTCCTGAGCAAAAGAAACTAATGACATAGTCATAATGAATATCAGAAGAATTGGAAAGACTTTGTTTTTGTTCATCTATTTTTTCCTTTATACTTTTTTGAATTTGAAATGAGTGCGGAAGGCGGGACTTGAACCCGCACGCCAATTAAGGCACTACCCCCTCAAGATAGCGTGTATACCAAATTTCACCACTTCCGCAAAATTGAATGGTAAAAATATAATCGAAGGTTCTGAAAATCAACACAAGAATTAGGATGGGCAGATTTTACCCTTTCCTTCAATACTCAACTTATTCCTGGTCAGGTGGTGGAGGTCTCCTTTCCTTCATTATTAGCCTCCTTATCTCATCTTTAAACTTCCGCTCGAACACCAGAAGCTTCGCGATCTGCTCGTAAGAAAGAATATCCGATAAAGAATTAATAAAATCAGTTCTGTTTTTTTCCAATTGGTTGCTCAATGCATTGATTTCATTAATATTTGCTTTTATCTCATCAACGGTGGCAACTCTTTCGCTTTTAAATATCACTTCCAAATTATCGATCCTGGATCTAATCTTCTCCTGGATTTCTTCCTGCTGTTTCTGGTGTTCAGATTTCCTGGCAAAAAACCGTAATGTAGTTTCTTCATCCATTTCCAGAGTTTCAATAATCTTGATTTTTTCAAGTTGTTCAAACTTTGCTTTCATTTCCTCATCCTGCCATTTTCCCTTCTGAGCAAGAATAGTTACAGAAATAAAAAATAAAAGCGCCAGTGTATAATAAATCGTTTTCATTATTTCACTTCCTGTTAAAAGTTAGTATTTAGAATTTCATTATAGATCAATTCAATTTCGTCTTCCGATAAATCATCAACGATTTCGTAATATTCTATATTATAAGCTTCTGCAACTTTGTTATTAATTTCCAGATTTGCTGAAAACAAATTGCTAAGTTGGCTCTCTGATATGTTTTCCGATATTAAATTATAAACTTCTGAATCGTCACTAAGGTTTTCAAGCAGTTCAATCCTTTCATTTTCATTTAATGATTGTGTGAATTCCTTCAGGTCAGCTGATTCACTCTCACCAATAAAGAAGTTTTTAAGAATTGCAATCGAAAGAATGAAAATTAACATTATTCCGGTTGCATACCCCAAATTCTTTTTAATAGATAAAGATTTCGGGGAATCAAGTTTTTTGCGGAACTCAGGAATGATTGAATTCAAATAAAGAGGATTTAATTTTAATTCTTTAAGATTTCCTGTTTCTCTCTTAACTCGTAAATATTTTTCGAGCACTTCTCTCAGCTCTGCCGAGTCATTCAATTCCATTTCGAACGCAGTTCTGTCCTTTTGGGATAACTCATTATCGATATATTTTATTATTCTTTCATCAGTAGTCATTTTTTTCCATAAACTCCTTCAATTTTCTGAATGCATGAAAATAATTAGCCTTTAATGCACCGATTGACTTTCCTGTTATGTTTGATATTTCTTCATAGGATAATTCATCATAGTTCCTCATTATAAATACTTGTCTTTGTTTATCTGGTAAACTATTTAATTGTTTTTCCATTGTTAAAAATCTTTCCTTTGCTTCAATACCATCAATTATGTATTCGTAACCGTAATTATCAGCAGTCTCATCGGAACTCAACGTAAATATTCGTTTCAGTTTTTTCTTCTTAATCAAATTCAGACTTCGCGTTGCCGTTATTTTATAAATCCAGGTATATAATGCTGAACTAAAATTAAATGTATTCAACTTGCCATGCATCACTAGAAGAACCTGCTGAACAATTTCGTGAGCATCATCGTGGTTGCCGAGCATCCGGCGAGCGTGCCAATAAATCCGTTCCTGATATTTCCTTGCAATTATATTAAATGACTGCTCATTTCCGGATAAGAAATCCCTAACAAGTTCGTGATCATCTGTTTTTGCGTTCATTCCGGAATTAAAGTAATCTTAAGAGTTTAGACAAATAAGTATCCATTTTGGTTTAATTATGCATTATTAAACCCGTAGTTCAAAAATAATGTCTAAATGATAACAATTATAAATCTTTATTTAACAAGGAGTAAAAAATGAAAATTAGAATATTCGCACTTATGGCAGTTATTTCCGCACTGGTGATCTCCCAGGATTTTTTTGCACAAGAAATGATACAAGGAAGAGACAAAGATCGGTTGCAGATTCACCAAAAATTGAATCTAACCGAAGAGCAGCAGGAAAAAGCTGATATTCTGAAACTAGCTCATCAGAAAGAAATGGTTGATCTGAAAGCCAATCTTGAAAAGAGAAAAATTGAAATGGCTGAGCTGAAGAATAAGGGTAATTATACCAGGGAAGAATTCTTAGCTAAGACAAATGACATTATTTCAGCCAGAAATAAAATTGCTCTTTCACTAGCAAACCACCAGATGGATGTTTACCAGTTGATGGATGATAATCAGAAAAAGGAATGGAATAAATTTTCAGGTGAACTTGGTGAAAGAAGAGAAAAGAGAATTATGAAAATGATAAAAGATGTTGAGGTGGAATAATATTTTTTGAAAATCTTTCTTCACGAAATGCCGGCCGATGCTGCCGGTTTTTTTATGCTAAATCTCCAGTGATCGGTCTTAAAACAATTTCTTCAGTTACGAGGTTATCTTTTTGAAGGTAAGCAGAAACAATTTATTAATTTTAACGGGGGGTGTCATGAAAAAAGTGAGCTATGTAGTGATCAGTGTCATGTTATCATCGCTGCTAACAGTCTGCACAGCCTCCTATGCCTGGGAGTGTATAGGACCGGCGGAGGCAAATTGTCTTGCCTGCCATGGCGGACCGGGAGGGG
>JALONF010000081.1 GCA_025455085.1 Ignavibacteriaceae bacterium | reverse complement strand
TGAAGCAGCGCAACTGAAAGTGCATCTCCCATAACAAGCGTAGCAGTTGTGGAAGATGTTGGAGCTAAATCATGCGGGCAGGCTTCTTCTTTGACGCTTATGTTCAGAAAAATATCGCTCTCTTTTACAAGTGATGAATCGGAATTTCCTGACATCGCGATTAACTTCACACCAAGTCTTTTAAACATTGGAAGTAGTTTAGAGATTTCATCAGTTGAACCACTCTTGGAAATAATTATCACAACATCTTCTTTTCTAACCATTCCAAGGTCGCCGTGAAGTGCATCAGTAGGATGCAGATAAATTGCAGCAGTACCGGTTGAATTTAATGTGGCAACAATTTTACGAGCTATCAATCCGGATTTCCCCATACCAGTTAAAACAACTCTGCCCTTTGCTTTGTAGATAGTATCAACAGCATTGACAAAATCTTTATTAATACTATCTTTAAGATTAGCGACGGCTTCTGATTCAATTCTGATGACGCTTCTTCCGGTTTTTATAATTTCATTTTCCGTCAAAATATTCCTCTAAAAATTTTTAAAGAGACCTGAAATATTTATTTATAGCCTTTTTACAAGGGCATCTATTGCCTGAATTTCCAAAAGCAATTTTTCAAGATCACTTATCGGCAATTGACTTTCTGCATCACTTAATGCATTTGCGGGATCAGGATGAACTTCAAGAAAGAGAGCATCGATACCGATTGCTGCTGCTGCTTTAGCAAGCGGTCTTATAAATTTCGGCTGGCCACCAGTTTTTCCACCACTGCCCGGTAACTGTACCGAATGAGTTGCATCCATTACAATTGGGTAACCAAACTCCTTCATAATAACTAATGACCTCATATCAACAACGAGATTGTTATAACCGAATGTAGAACCACGTTCAGTCAGCAATATTTTTTTATTTCCGGTTGATTCCACCTTCTCGATTGCATGCTTCATATCTTCGGGTGCAAGGAATTGTCCTTTCTTAACATTAACTGCTTTACCACTTTCACCCGCAGCTATAAGCAATTCTGTTTGCCGACATAAAAAAGCTGGTATTTGAAGAACATCTGCAAATCCGGCAACTGTGGAGACTTCTTCAACAGAATGAACATCTGTTAATAAAGGAATGTTTAACTCTTCTTTCACTTTCCTCAGAATTTTTATTGCTTCTGAATCACCAATACCTTTAAATGATTTGATACTTGTTCGATTGGCTTTTTTATAACTCGATTTAAATATGAATGGAATACCAAGTTTTGAGGTTATTTTTTTAATCTGCTCGGCTGCTGAAAAAGTTAATTTCTCACTCTCGACTACGCAGGGTCCTGCAATTAGAACAAACGGAAGATTTGACCCAAGCTTAACGTTATTTATCTCAATCATAATTTAACTTTATTAATTACTCTAATAGTGTGTAAATATAAGAAATTATAGGATTTTTTTGGCTGTTAATCGTCACCTTTATTTTGCCTATCGAACTTTTTTACATTAAACTATCTTCAGTAAGTAAAATTTGATTCATACTTAATTGTGCTATCTATTAAAAGTAGAAATTTTATTTCAGGATTTTATATTGGATTATCAAGAGTAATCATTAAATTCTTCTTTAAGTCTTTAAATATTTCGAATCACTAAAAAGATATTTTATGCTCAAAAGGATTTTCTTACTTCTAATTGTTTTTACATCGTTAATCTTCAGTCAACCTGCTGAATCACTTAATTCATCAGAATTAAAACTTGCATTGAAAAGATTAACTACGTTGGGAACAGTACTTTATGTTGCAGCTCATCCTGACGACGAAAACACTGCCTTCCTAACTTATTTCAATTACGCTGAACATTTGAGAACAGGATATTTTTCCTTTACGAGAGGCGATGGTGGACAAAACCTGATTGGTGATGAACAAGGTGATTTACTTGGAGTAATTCGTACTCAGGAACTACTGCAGGCTAGAAATATCGATGGCGCTGAACAATTTTTTTCAAGAGCAGTTGATTTCGGCTACTCAAAAACTCCGAAGGAAACTCTTGAGAAATGGGGAAAGGAAGAAATGCTTTCTGACATCGTCTGGATTATCAGAAAATTCAAACCCGATGTTATTGTAACCAGATTTCCAACTAATGGACTTGGAACACACGGTCATCACACTTCTTCTGCTATTCTAGCTGTTGAAGCATTTAATCTTGCTGGAGATCCAAATTCATTTCCTGAGCAGCTAAGGTATGTCCAGCCATGGCAGCCGAAAAGAATTTTCTGGAATGCATGGACTCCTGCGCTCACATCGATGGGAATCAATAGTGACACCTTAATCAAAATAAATTTAGGTGAATACAATAACCTGCTTGGTAGATCTTACACAGAAATTTCTGCTGAGAGCAGAACGATGCATAAAAGTCAGGGTTTTGGGGCTTCCGGTCGAAGAGAAAATTTATATAACTATTTTCTACAGCTTGATGGCGAACCAGCCAGTGAAAATCTTCTTGATGGAATTGATTTAACCTGGGACAGAGTCAAGGGAAGTGGAAAAGTTTCAAAACTTTTAAAACAGACTGAAGCCGAATTTGATTTTGAAAATCCGGTTAAAGTCCTTCCTCTACTAATCGAAGCTTACACTGAACTTCAAAAATTAGAAGATAAATATTGGGTTGAAGTAAAATCATCAGAGCTGCTCAAAGTTATTAAATCCTGTGCTGGAATCTGGGCAGAAGCTGTGACAGAAGAAAACCTTTTATCACCGGGTAGTGAGGTTAAAGTTAATGCTGGCTTTGTTGTAAGATCAGATGTGCCAGTTACTTTGAAATCAATTAATATTGATTACCAACAGAGCGATTCAACTTTAAATTCAAAACTGATTAAAGGAGAGATGATTTCAGTTGAACGAAAAATATTTATTCCAAAGGAGGCAAACTATAGTCAGCCGTTCTGGCTTGAAGAAGGTAATCATAAAGACATTTATATCGTAAAAGATCAAAATCTGATCGGTCAACCAAAAACTGGTTACCCGCTTTATGCAAAATTTATATTAGATTTCAGTGGATCTGAAATTAATTTTGAAGTGCCAGTCTTTTATAGAAGCAACGATCCTGTTGAAGGAGAAGTTTATAAAAGAATCGAAATTATACCTGAAGCAGTGGTCAACTTTGATAAAGATTTATACCTGTTAAAAAACGGTGCGACTAAAGAGGTAACCGTATTTGTTAAAAGCATCAAAGGAATTTTAGACGGAAAGCTTCGGCTTTTATCGGAGGAAGGCTGGAATATTTCTCCATCATTCTATGATTTAAGCTTTTCACAAAAAGGTCAGGAGCAGGAATATAAATTCAAAATAAACTCGACGAATAGTAATGTCACTGCGAATTTAAAAGCCCAACTTGATATTGAAGGCAAGAAGTTTTCCAAAAGTCTGGTGACAATTAATTATCCACACATCCAACCTCAAACTGTTCTTCCTGAAGCTTCAGCAAAAATTCTTAAGCTTGATCTTCAGAAAAAGACAGTTAAAAAAATTGCATATATAATGGGTTCGGGAGATAAAATTCCAGACTTGCTTCGGAATCTAGGATTTTCTGTTGATGTATTTACTGAAGAACCTGTAACAACAGAATTACTTCAAAATTATGACGTCGTAATTACTGGCATCCGTGCTTACAATACTAACCAGAGACTTTCTACTGATCAGAAAAATATTTTGAAGTATGTTGAAAATGGCGGAACTCTTATTGTGCAGTATAACACTTTGGGCGATTTACTCTCAGATCCGTCTCCGTACAAATTAACTATTTCAAGAGACCGCATCACAGAAGAGGATTCACGTGTATCAATTATAAATCCAAATCATCCTTTAATGAATTATCCTTTCAAGATAACTCAGACAGATTTTGAAGGATGGATTCAGGAGCGCGGATTATATTTCCCAAATGAATGGGATGAAAAATTTATTCCGCTTCTTGAGATGAATGATAGTGGTGAAACTCCAAAGACAGGGTCAATTCTAGTAACTAAATATGGTAAAGGTAATTTTATCTTTACTGGTCTGTCATTCTTTCGGCAACTGCCAGCTGGAGTTGAAGGTGCTTACAAACTTTTTATTAATTTGATTTCAGCTGGAATAAATGAGTAATAAAAAAGAATTGGATAAAGCCACAGAAGATTCTCCCCCACCGATATTCGGCAGCTGGAATAAAATTTACGGTTTTGTTTTCTTTACTTTAATTGCATTGATATTTCTTTTCTACCTATTCACAAAGGCATTTGAATGAGCAATCTCGATTGGATTGTAATGTGCGGCTTCATCGGATTTGTTGTTCTTTATGGTACCTGGAAATCAAGAAATGCAAAAGATGTAGATACATACCTCAGAGCTGGAAGAACTTCCAAATGGTGGCTGGTTGCATTATCGATAATGGCAACACAAGCAAGCGCTATTACTTTCCTCTCAACTCCGGGACAGGCTTATGTTGATGGAATGCGTTTCGTTCAATTTTATCTTGGCTTACCCATTGCTATGATCATACTTTCAATCACAGCAGTACCGATCTATAATAAGCTAAATGTTTACACAGCTTATGAGTATTTGGAGAAACGATTTGACTTAAAAAACAGGATGCTTGGAAGCGCACTTTTTTTAACACAGAGAGGTTTGGCTGCAGGCTTTACAATCTATGCACCCTCGCTTATACTTTCTGTCATCCTCGGATGGGAAATGAGTGCTACTATCATCGTTGTTGGCACGATGGTAATTATTTATACGACAATTGGCGGAACCGTTGCAGTCAACAAAACTCATTTTCTTCAAATGATAATAATCACTGTTGGAATGTTTGCAGCTTTTTATGTGTTGATGTCTCTCCTTCCAGAAGACGTCTCTTTTATTGATGCTGCTTTTGTTGCAGGTAAAATGGGTAAGTTGAATGCAATAGATTTTACATTCGATCTTAGTAACCGTTATACTTTCTGGTCAGGAATTATTGGCGGAACATTTTTAATGCTTTCATATTTCGGGACCGATCAGTCGCAGGTGCAGAGATATCTCGCGGGCAGTTCAATTAAAGAAAGCAGATTGGCTTTGCTGACCAACGGATTAGTTAAAGTTCCGATGCAGTTTATTATTTTGTTTATTGGGGCAATGGTTTTTGTATTTTTCCAATTCGTTACTCCTCCTTTGTTCTTTAATCCTGTTGAAGAAGCAAAAGTTAAATCTAGTTCCTATGGAGATGAGTATAGACTAATTGAAAAAGAATACACTGAGATTCAGGATAAAAAGCAAACCGAACTTAAAGCATTAATTTCATCCATTGATCGAGGAAATGAAGAGAGATCACGAGCTCAAACAGAGATTGTAATTGAACAGCAGAAAAAAGCAAATGAATTAAAGAACCGCGCAGTTGAAGTAATCAAAAAGTCAGACCCAAATGCTGATTCAAACGACACAAACTATATTTTTCTTACTTTTATTATAAACTTTTTACCGATTGGATTTGTAGGACTATTGATTGCAGCAATACTATCAGCATCTATGTCATCAACTTCTGCCGAGCTAAACGCTCTCGCATCAACAACGGTAATTGATTTTTATAAAAGACTAATAAAAAAGGATGCTGATGACCATCAATATGTAAAAGTCTCAAAGATTGCAACAGTATTCTGGGGTATTTACGCCATCGTCTTTGCGTTGTTTGCTAAAGAGCTTGGATCACTAATTGAAGCTGTAAACATTCTCGGCTCACTGGTTTATGGTACTATTCTGGGAATTTTCCTAACTGCATTCTATCTGAAAAAAGTAACAGGCACACCAACTTTTCTCGCCGCCGTAATTGCCGAACTTCTGGTCTTATATTGTTTTTTGTTTACTGAGATTCCTTTTTTGTGGTATAATGTAATCGGTTGCCTGGTAGTTGTTGTTGTTGCATTTTTGTTAAGTAAGATTTTTAAAGGTTCTGAACACGCAATCTAATTTAAACTGATTGCATATTTCCGTAGAATTCATATATTTCTGTTGAACATCTAATTAAAATTCAGGACAAAAGATGAAGAAGAATAAATCCAATCTCTTACTCTATGGTCTGATCGTAGGGGGAATTGTCGGTGCTGGACTCGCCATCTACTTTGGTTCAAAGTTTATCAGTGACAATAAAAAAAAGAAACGCGAAAGAAAGCACAAATTTTATGAAGGCATTGATGATATTTTTGAAGCAAGCGCTGCGGACAATGCTGATGATGATTCCCGTATTGATCAGGAAACAGAGAAGGGAATAATTGACGAACTTTTTTCCCGACCTAACTAAAAAGAAAAGTTTTGGCTAAAGGACGACAGGAAGAGATTATCCGCGCTGCTGCTAAGCGTTTCAGCAGACATAGTTTTGGGAAAACTACTCTTGAAGAAATTGCTCGCGACGTTCGAATCGGCAAACCGACAATCTATCATTATTTCAAATCGAAAGATGAACTTTATTACAGTTCAATTACTTTTCAGTCATCCCAATTTATTGAAGACATAAAAGCAATTTTTAATAACCAGGATTTACCTGTTGGTGCAAGGCTGCTGGAGTACTTTGCATTTAAAGAATCTGTTAATCAACGTTACAGTCTTTTATATAACTTGATGTTATCTTTATTTAAAGATGACTCTATGGAAAAAGAAAAACAAATTCTGCAAAACCTTTTACAAAAGGAATCTGAAGTTGTAGGACTTATACTCAGCTCAATTTACACAGGACGAATCGAGAGCATGAACTTATCACTTCCCTTCTACATTGTTCACCTTAGCTGGGGATTAATGTTTAGCACAATAATCAAAGAATTTAATCCTGAAGGTAAATCAGTTAGTATGAAAGAACTGATGTTTAAAAGTCTTGAAACCATTTTGTCCTGAGATTTATTAGATCAAATTCGGGGACAATTAATACTAATTTAATTTGAAACTTTAAGACCTGATAACTAACTTTCAATTAAGAATTCCCAAAAATTATCTTTAAGAAGTTCTGAAAAATGCCTTCTTTTTTTAACAGTTGGCTACCATTCATATACCTTTACGGCGTAGGCGGGATATTTTTCTTCACCGGACTTTTTATGATAATAAAAAGTGGGTCATTAAATCTCCAGAAAAAATATCATCGTAAATGGTTTGCAGTTCTCGCTGGTGGATTTTTCTTTTTTGTTTTTCTGCACGCTTTTTTAATTGTAGCTGCACTTTATCTATGAATTTTCAGTCGACAATTTTTCTACAAGATCATTTCACAATTTACAGGATAAACAATGCCTCCACTTGAACAAACCTGGCTGCCATTTATTTATTTATATCTAGTTGGAGGTTTATTCTTTCTTAGTGGAATGATAGTAATCAAAAGAACAGGCGGGATAAATTTAGAGAAAAGACGACACAGATATTGGTGGTGGGTTATGATTTTCGGTTTCTTCTACTTTGTAATTATTCATGCGGCATTAACATTAGCTGCTTTATACCTCTAACAAAAAAAACTTAAGCATGGAAACATATCATAGCATAGGCACTTCTACTGATTGGATAGTAATGATAGTTTACTTCATCGGTATAATGTTATTTGGCTCTTACTTTGGTAAGTATAACAGAACAACAACCGATTTCTTTTTTGGTGGAAGGCGGTTTGCCTGGTGGTTAATTGCGATGAGCATAGTTGCAACAGGTGTTGGCAGTCATAGCTTTATAAAATACTCTGCAAAGGGATTTGAAGTAGCTTTATAAAATACTCTGCAAAGGGATTTGAAGCCGGTTTTTCATCTACCATGACTTATATGAATGACTGGTTCTTTCTGCCGTTTTTTATTTTCGGCTGGCTGCCAATCATTGTATATACAAAAATCCGCTCCATTCCGGAATATTTTGAGAAAAGATTTTCTCCTGCAACAAGATTTCTTGCTACAATTCTTCTGCTCCTTTACATGATTGGATACGTAGGAATCGGTTTCTTGTTTAGCCGAGTCAATATACAGGACTATGCTGCTGTTGCACGCTTTGTCTATGAGTTAGTCAAAAAAGAAAAGCCACAGGCGCTGCATAAAGTTAACATTCAATACCGCCCACTTCGGTATGACCCAAACCTCCACGATAAGCCGTTCGCACAGGCTGTAACGAGCGAGCAAATACAAAAGACTGTTAAAGAAGTAAGGGAACTGGCAGATTCTTCGTCGGAAATGAAGGCATTCCTCCGAAACCAGACCAACATAACCGCCGTTCTTGGGGGTAATTCTCACCCGCCACACGAGTTCTCACGCTGTTATTACAGCCAGTCTTTTCGGATTGTCAGAGCCAACGGTGATCTTCGGCCATGTTTCATTCGGGTGTCAGAACCCGATTTTTTAACTGGAAACATTTTTCAAGACCCATTGGAGTCTATTGCTTTGAACACGTTGTATGTTGGAGCCTGTCGCAAGCCCTATTGCGATCTTCACGGCTGCCGACAATGCCAGGTAAACTATACATTCGAACAGGGTATTAAGGGGAGCTTATTACCATCTACGTCACCAGAGGTTATCGCGGATCGAATGTATTGATCCAAGAAGGCAGTTTTATCCTATGCTCTGCCGCCGGCCATCTGAAGCAGGCCGGGGATCTCCTTCGGATCGATCTGGCAGGCGATGCCCATGAAATCGGTGATTTGCTCTGGAGTGAGGGAAGCAGTCACGTCTTTCAGTGCAGTCAACTGTTCAGGGCTGAGTTGCCTGGCGATTTTTAGCAGAGTGAGCATTTGCAGCGGGTTGAGCTGGCCGGCATGGATATTGGTGCGGACGTCCATTGGGGTTCCTCCTGTAAAAGACTGGGTTTTATTCTTTGGGTACTTTCTGTAAGGCGCGTTCGGCTGCCGTGCTGATGATGGAATTCTGATCTTTGGCAGCAATCATCAGGGTTTCGATGGCAGATGGGTCGCCGATCTGGCCAAGCGCCTGGCAGGCCAGCCGGACGGCCTGGGTGCGTAAATTCCATGGGCTGCCATCCCATTTTTTCTGCATGACGAATCCGGTCAATGGGTCAACGGCCGGTCCGCCAATGGTTACCAGCGCCTGAGCGGCGGCCTGGGCGACCGGTTCCCGGTCATCTTTTAATGCTTCCACCAGCGGTTTCGCTGCGCGGGTCAGCCAGGCTGCCGAGCGCTTCAGCGGCAGCGATACGCACCTGGCTTTTGAGGGGGTAGTTCAGTGCTTTGATCAGGCCGGGGACGTCACGGTCTTCTTTCAGCTTCTGGACATTCGGGGATGACAAAAAACTCATCAGAGCGGCTCCTGTGTCATAAATGTGAATAGAATTATACTCGCAAGATCCGATTGGAAACCGATCCATATTCCAATATCCGTTATAATCCTGGCCGGAGGCATCCATGCAACACTTAACTTTGGGCGATATAGCCCCGGATTTTACCCTACTCGACCATCGCGGCCAAACGGTCAGGCTGTCAGAAGTATATCGCACCCAGCATGTATTGCTGGTTTTCAACCTCGGTTTTCTTTGACCGCATTGCGTGAACCATATGGCGCAGTTGCGCCATGACTATTTTAAATTCAAAGCAGCGAACACTGAAGTCCTGGTCGCATTACCCAATGGGGCCAGGATGATCGGCTGGTATGTCCGGGAGCACCAGAATCCCTACCCAATCTTGAGCGATCCGGGCGCAAAGGCGGCGGCGCAGTATGCGCTGGCGACG